>JALQTV010000002.1 GCA_023268675.1 Saprospiraceae bacterium
AGACCTGGATATGGCGTTGTGACGTGGGAAGTGAAGCTGTTGGATGAGGCTGGCGAGGCAATCTATTCGGCGGTCTTGGCCAACCTTTACCGCCGCCGGCCATGACGCCCGGCCACGAAAGACCGGGCGTTTATGGGTTCATACTCCGCCGAGGCAGAGGTACTTCGTTTCGAGGTAATCCTCGATCCCGTGGCGGCTTCCCTCGCGGCCTTGGCCGGACTGTTTGACGCCGCCGAAGGGGGCGACTTCGGTCGAGATGAGGCCAGTATTGATGCCGACCATCCCGTATTCCAGCGCCTCTGCCACCCTCCATACCCTGCTTATGTCACGTCCATAAAAATAAGCTGCCAGTCCAAAGCGGGTGTTGTTGGCAGCCCGGATAACTTCTTCGTCTGTTGAAAAACGATAAACCGGTGCTACGGGGCCGAATATCTCCTCCTGATCCAATAGCATATCCTGTTTTACATCTGCCAGCACGGTAGGCTCAAAAAAAGTTCCTCCCAGTTCATGAGGCTTGCCACCTGTAATAATGCGGGCGCCTTTGACCAATGCATCGCCTACCAAATTTACTACCTTGTCCAGAGCTGCCTGGTTGATCAAAGGGCCAATGGTTGTCCCTGCTGCCAATCCCGAACCTACCTGTTGCTCGCCGACAGCCTGTGCCAGTTTTTCCACAAAAGCGTCATAAATGCCATCCTGAGCGTAAATTCTATTCGCGCAAACGCAGGTTTGGCCGGCATTCCTGTATTTGGAAACGATGGCTCCCTTAACTGCCTCGTCAATGTCCGCATCATCAAAAACAATAAAAGGAGCATTGCCCCCCAGTTCCAGTGATACTTTTTTTACCGTATCTGCGCACTGCCTCATAAGTAATTTTCCGGTTTCGGTAGAACCGGTAAACGATAATTTTCGCACCAGCGGATTGTCCGTCAAGACCTTTCCCACTTCTGCCGGTCTAAGGGTAGGAACCACATTGAACACTCCCGGGGGAAAGCCTGCTTGTAGTGCCAGTTCTGCCAGGGCCAAAGCTGAAAGAGGAGTATCCTCTGCCGGTTTGACAACTACCGTACAACCTGCTGCCAGGGCCGGAGCCACCTTCCGGGTGATCATGGCATTCGGAAAATTCCAGGGCGTGATGGCAGCTACCACTCCGATAGGCTGTTTCACCACCACTATTCTGCTATCCTTAGTATGTCCCGGGATTACATCACCGTAAGCCCTTTTGGCTTCTTCAGCAAACCATTCTACAAAAGAAGCTCCATAGAGGATTTCCCCTTTGGCTTCGCCGAGAGGCTTACCCTGTTCGCTTGTCAACAACAAAGCCAGGTCATCTGCATGCTGAATCTGCAACTCGTACCACTTTCTGAGGATTTTGGAACGCTTGCCTGCCGTCAACTGCCTCCAATCCTCCAGCGCCTCCTCTGCTGCTTTAATGGCTTGCAATGTTTCCTCTGCTCCCATGTCTGCCACCTCAGCCAGCAAACTGCCATCAAAAGGATTCACTACGGGATATTTCCTGTCATCTGTAGCCTGTACCCATTGGTTGTTGATAAATCCACTGGCACAAAACAGCTTGGGTTCATTAAGCGAAAGCATAAAATTTTTCTTTGAAAGGTAAAAAAAATCAGTAATTTAATTCTGCAAACAAAAACAAAACAAATGACCAGTTTCAGACTAAGGCCTCGTTTCCAACACCATTGCTCTCACACACCGGAAGAAATCCAATCCATGATTCGAGAAAAGCTGGAAGCCGCCCCCTGTGATTGCATAGCATCTATTAACGACGCTTACATTACCCTGCGCATTCCCCTGCAAGACAGACACTACTGGTCTCCTCAACTCAACCTTTCTCTGGAAGCTACTGAAAACGGCACACTGATTCGGGGACTTTACGGTCCCAACCCTACCGTCTGGGCGATGTTCTTCTTTGGTTATGCTGCTATAGGGGTACTGGCATTGTTCATTGCCATTGTCGGTTTCTCACAGAAAGCGCTTGGCATTGATGCCCCGGTTCTGTGGGCACTTCCCGTACTGGGAATTGCAGCACTATTCTTATACTTTACAGCACAACTGGGCCAAAAAACTGGTGCTGAGCAAACTTTTACCCTACATCATTTTTACGAAGATACTGTGCACAATAAAGTACATATTGTATAAAATTCGCTTAGCTTTATTGAAAAAACATGGAAATTTTTTTGGGCAACGATCTCTTTTCCTGGATTAAGATATTCACAACCGCCTTCACTGCCATCTTATTTCTACAGTCCAGCCTTGATAAGATATTCAACTACAAGGACAATCTCTCCTATTTCCGTTCACACTTCAAAAACAGCCTGCTCGCTCCCCTCACGCCTCTTTTGTTGCCAGTCATAACCTTATTGGAAAGTCTTGCCGGGTGCTTGAGTGGCATAGGATTGGTATTATTGATTTTACAAGCCGAGGAAAGCATTGCCATCTGGGGACACCTGGCAGCTGTCACAGCCATCATTGCCCTCTTTTTCGGACAACGGCTGGCAAAGGATTATGCCGGTGCCGCAGCCTTGGTTCCCTACTTTTTATACCTGCTCTTTGCCCTGTATATTTTCAGCTAGGAGCCGCTAACAAAAAATATACTGGCAGGTTCGTTAAAAAATAGTCAAAATGCTTGTAATACTGGTAAAAGAGCGCTTTATTTGTCCCATGATTTCTAAACAGACGACATATCACTTTTCAAACTTCTCTTATACTACCGTACACAGTAGTATGGGTATGCGTCGTCGCCCTTTGGGGGCGTAATATTTTTTTCCACTCCGTATTAGTCTATTTTCCTTTTTTTGGTTCTAGATCCTTTTATTCACCCTTTCCGGTGAAAGGCAAACAAATGACTTACTCATTTGCAATCCCCGGAAATAACCCCTTCAAAGTTGAAAATGGATGTAAAAATTCTAACTGCCCAAGACATTCACCAGCACTATGCTGAGGAAATCTGTCACCTTATGGAAGTTTCTGCTCATGAGCGGAAAACAGGGATTGCCAAGCGTTCGCCGGACTACATCCGTGCCAAAATGGCTACCGGCAATGCAATCATTGCGCTCGACGGGGAGCACTTAGTGGGTTTTTGTTATATTGAGACCTGGTCACACGGCAAATATGTAGCCAACTCCGGACTCATCGTAGCCCCTGCCTACCGGAAAATAGGGATGGCTACCAGTATCAAAAAAGCCGTTTTTAACCTGGCCAGAAACAAATACCCGGAAGCAAAAGTATTCGGTATCACAACCAGCCTTGCTGTGATGAAAATCAATACCGAACTGGGCTACAAGCCGGTAACTTTCTCCGAACTGACGCAGGATCAGGCTTTTTGGGACGGTTGCAAAAGTTGTCCCAACTTTGAAATACTGGAAAGAAACGAGCGAAAACTGTGCCTTTGTACGGGGATGCTCGCGCCTTCAAAAGTGGAAATGGAAAAGGATTTATCTCATTTAATTTTGGCTACGAATGAAAAACAATAAAGTTGTACTGGCCTACAGCGGTGGGCTGGACACCTCTTACTGCATTCCCTTTCTCAGCAGGGAAAAGGGACTCGAAGTGCATGCCGTAACAATCAATACCGGTGGTTTCGGTAAGGAAGAATTGAAAGAAATGGAACAAAAAGCCATGAAACTGGGTGCTGCCAGCTTCACAGCAGTAGATGCTCTTCAGGCTTATTACGATAAATGTATCCGCTACCTGATCTACGGAAATGTCCTGCGAAATCAAACCTATCCACTTTCTGTAAGTGCAGAAAGGATCATTCAGGCAGTTGAAATCGCTCAATATGCCCGTTCGGTAGGAGCACAATACATTGCCCACGGAAGTACCGGCGCGGGCAATGACCAGATCAGATTCGACCTGACCTGGGAAATCATGGCTCCGGAACTGGAAATCATTACCCCCATCCGCGATCAGCAACTGAGTAGACAACAGGAAGTGTCCTACCTGCAAAATCTGGGATTTGATTGGAATTGGGAAAAAGCACAATACTCAATCAACAAAGGCTTGTGGGGAACCAGCGTTGGTGGATCGGAAACGCTTACTTCACACCAGGGATTACCGGAGAGTGCCTACCCCTCACAATTAGAGACAAAAGACAGCGAAAGCCACACTCTTCACTTCAAAGAAGGCGAACTGGTAGGCGTGGATGACAAAGTTTTTGGCGAAGCCGTAGCCGCTATCCAATACCTCCAACAACTCGCAGCCCCTTTTGCCATCGGCAGAGACATACACGTGGGGGATACCATCATAGGGATCAAAGGTCGCGTAGGCTTCGAAGCAGCTGCCCCAATGGTCATCATCAAGGCACATCACCTGCTCGAAAAACACATCCTGTCCAAATGGCAAATGTACTGGAAACAACAGTTATCCGAGTGGTATGGCATGATGCTGCACGAAGGACAATACCTGGATCCGGTAATGCGCAACATAGAAGCATTCCTACAGGATACCCAGTCCAATATTACAGGCAAGGTTTTTGTCCAGTTTCACCCTTATCGCTTCGAATTGGCAGGCATAGAATCAGCCTATGACCTGATGCAATCGGAAATGGGAACTTACGGAGAGATGAACAAAGGCTGGACCGGCGAAGATGCCAAAGGATTTACCAAAATTATGGCTCAGGCAACCAAGATCTATTATTCACTCAACAAACTGGATTTGTAATGAAAAAAGCAGGCATCATAGGCGGGGGAGGCTATACCGCCGGAGAACTGCTCAGAATACTGGTGCACCATCCGAAAGTAGAAATTGACTACGTCTATAGCCGTACCCAGGCAGACAAACCCCTGACCTCCGTCCATGATGACCTTATTGGAGATACAACAGGCTGCTTCAGTGGATCCTTTAACATGGATGTAGATGTACTCTTCCTCTGTTTGCCTCATGGCGAATCTGCCGGTTTTCTGGCAGAAAACCCGGTTCCGGAAGATTTGCTGGTCATTGATTTGTCCAACGATTTTCGGTACAAACATTTGGAAGCAGGTTTTGTCTACGGGCTGCCGGAACTCAATCGCGAAAGTATTGCCTCCGGCAAAAAAATAGCCAACCCGGGATGTTTTGCTACCGCCATACAACTGGCTCTACTGCCCATGGCGGCCCACAAACAACTTGTGCAAGACATACATGTCAATGCCATCACAGGTTCTACAGGCGCCGGCCAAAAACCTCAGGCAACCACGCATTTTAGCTGGCGCAACAACAACGTTTCCGTGTACAAGGCTTTCCGGCACCAACACCTCCACGAAATCCGCGCTTCGCTGGAACAATTGCAGCAAGGACAAGTACCCACCATCCATTTTATACCTGTACGCGGAAATTTTGCCAGAGGCATCATGGCTTCCGTTTACTTCCAATTGCCCGGAATATCCGAAGCCGATATTAAAAGTTGGTACCTGGATTATTATCAAAACCACCCTTTTGTAGTGGTCAGCGATCAAAATCCACATCTCAAGCAGATTGTCAATACCAACAAATGCCTCCTGTACCTGGAAAAACATGAAGATACTGTACTCATCATCAGTATGATAGACAATTTAATCAAGGGTGCCTCAGGTCAGGCCATTCAAAATATGAACCTGGCCATGGGCTTTGAAGAAAACCTTGGTCTGCAACTCAAACCCATTGCTTACTAATCTTGTTAAAGCCTGCCCATGAAATTATTTGATGTTTACCCCATGCTGAATATGACCGTTGAAAGAGCACGGGGAGAGCGGGTATTCGATGATACCGGCAAATCCTACCTCGATCTCTATGGCGGGCACGCCGTCATTTCTATCGGCCATTCACATCCTCATTACGTTGAGCGCCTGGAAAACCAATTGCACAAAATCGGATTTTACTCCAATGCTGTCCACAATCAGTTGCAGGCTGCACTGGCCAATCACCTCGGTAAATTGGCAGCCGTGGATCAATACCATTTGTTTTTGAGCAACTCCGGAGCCGAAGCCAACGAAAATGCGCTCAAAATGGCATCCTATCATACCGGAAAAGCAACATTTATTGCCTTCCGCAAAAGCTTCCATGGCCGTACCAGCGCCGCATTGGGTTTGACCGATAACCCTCGCCTGCAAACGCCCTTTTCAGGAAGCATCCCGGTAGAATGGCACGATCTCAACCACATTGCAAGTGTAGAAGAAAGTCTGGCAAAAGGCGATAAAGCCGCTGTCATTATAGAAGGCATACAAGGCGTTGGTGGCATCCATGTACCCACAGATGACTTTCTCCGGGAATTATCTGCCTGCTGCAAAAAATACAATACACCACTCATTTTGGATGAAATCCAGTCAGGTGCTGGCAGAACGGGACACTTTTTTGCCTTCCAGTCGAGTGGCATAGAACCCGATATCATTACCTCCGCAAAAGGGCTGGGCAACGGTTTCCCCATAGGAGCCACCCTCATACACCCCAAATTCGAAGCGAAACACGGACTATTGGGTACTACTTTCGGAGGCAACCACCTCGCTTGTGCCGCCGCGCTCGCAGTGCTGGAAGTCATTGAACAGGAAGACCTCATGACAAAAGCAAAAGCTCATGGGGATTACATTATGGAAAAACTCCGAACCTTACCCCACGTAGAAGAAGTCAGAGGCAAGGGACTCATGGTAGGCATACAACTAGATCAAGCAGTAGCACCTTTGCGAAAACAACTTTTTGAACAACACCACATGCTCACAGGCAACTCCTCGGATCCCAATGTCATCCGACTGCTGCCCCCCCTCAACGTGCAAAAAGAAAGCCTTGACCAGTTTGCCGATGTTTTGAATCACCTCCTTCAATCCTAAATAGTAAAATCCGATGAAGCATTTTCTCTCCATAAACGATGCCCCCAACCTGCAAAGCCTGATAGACCTCGCCATGGTTTATAAGAAAAACCCCAATGTCGATCGGGAAAAAGGACTCAATAAAACCCTGGGACTGCTGTTTTTCAACTCTAGTCTGCGCACCCGTCTAAGTACCGAAATTGCAGCTCATAATCTGGGCATGCAAGTCATAGGATTCAGCAACCAGCAAGCCTGGAACCTGGAATTCGGTGAAGGAGCTGTGATGGACCAACAAAACGCAGAACACATCAAGGAAGCAGCAGGGGTACTAAGTACCTATGTTGATATCCTGGGGGTCCGTTCTTTTCCAGAACTGGCAGACAGAGCGCTGGATTACAGCGAACCTGTCATGAACGGTTTCCTCAAACACCTAAGCATTCCACTTGTCAACCTCGAATCTGCAACCATGCACCCCTTGCAATCTCTGGCTGATCTGATGACGATCCGGGAGTTGCAAAAAACTGCAAAACCAAAAGTGGTACTAACCTGGGCACCTCATCCGAGAGCACTGCCACAGTCCGTCCCTAATTCTTTTGCTTCTTGCATGCTGGCTGCCGGAATAGACCTTACCATCACTCATCCTGAAGGTCTCGAGTTGTCACCAGATTTCACTCAGGGAGCTACCATTACTCACAACCAACAAGAAGCCTTCGAAGGAGCTGACTTTATCTACGCTAAAAACTGGTCCTCTTTCAAAGAATACGGCAAAGGTACCAGCCTTCACAGCGACTGGATGGTAGACGGCAAAAAAATGAAGCTAAGCAACGAAGGACGTTTTATGCACTGCCTCCCGGTAAGACGAAACGTAGTTGTAGCCGACGAGGTCCTCGACAGCCCACAATCGGTGGTACTGCAACAAGCCGAAAACCGTATCTTTACTGCACAGGCTGTTCTGTCCAAGCTACTTGATCATGGCAAATAAATTACCCCTGCATATCCTGAAAATCGGTGGTGCTGTCGTGGATGACGCACCCTTGCTGCAAGAAGCCCTACAAGCATTCGCTGCCATCCCTCATGCCAAAATACTGGTACATGGAGGAGGACAAGCAGCCAATGATATGGCAAAAAAACTGGGCATCACCCCTGTCATGCTCAATGGACGAAGAGTGACCGATCAGGCTACTCTGGAAGTAGTCACTATGGTATATGCAGGATGGCTCAATAAAAGCATCGTAGCACAACTGCAGGCACTGGATTGCGACAGTCTGGGACTCAGTGGTGCAGACCTCAATGTCATCCGGGCAAGCCTGCGCCCGCCAAAACCCGTAGATTATGGCTTTGCCGGTGACATACAAGCCGTCAACACCGAACGCATGCAGTGGTTGCTGGAAAACAAAGTGAGTCCCGTATGTTGTGCCATTACCCACAACAAAGAAGGCCAGTTGCTCAACACCAACGCAGATACCATCACTGCCAGCCTGGCAACTGCCATGAGCAAGCATTACGACGTATCCATCTATTACTGTTTTACCAAACCGGGAGTCATGGTAGACCCCGATAAGCCTGAAACCATTATCCCTGAAATTAATACAGAAAGTTACCGGGAGCTAAAAGCCGCTGGTATCATTAAAGATGGCATGCTGCCAAAACTTGAAAATGCCTTCGATGCTCTTCAAAAAGGAGTTGACCAGGTCATTATCGGATCAGTAGCAGCTATTCACCCTGAAAGCGGCATTGCCAAAACAGTCATCAGGCGCTAAACCTATTAAAAAAGACGAAAATGGATGACAAACAGATCGAACAACTCCACCAATCAGCCGTCAAACTGCTGCAGGAACTGATCCGTATTCCATCCTTTTCAAGGGAAGAACAGGATACAGCCGACCGGATTGCCGATTTCCTCAATCAAAAACAAATACAGGTTTTTCGCATCCAAAACAACATCTGGGCCCAATACAAACACTTCAACCCCAAACTGCCCACTGTTTTGCTCAACTCCCATCACGATACAGTCAAGCCCAACAGTGGTTATACTCTCGATCCTTTCGAAGCGCTGATCCGCGATGAAAAATTATACGGCCTGGGTAGCAATGATGCCGGAGCTTCACTGGTGGCACTCATTCATACCTTCCTTCACTTTGCACGCGACAAAAAACTCCCCTTCAACCTCATCATGCTTGCCAGTGCAGAAGAAGAAATATCCGGTCCTAACGGCGTAAGCGCTGCAATCCCCAAAATGCCCCCTGTGACTTGTGGCATTGTGGGAGAACCTACTTCTCTGCGTATGGCTATCGCCGAAAAGGGACTTATGGTAATTGATGCCAAAACTAAAGGCGTAGCAGGTCATGCCGCTCGCGATGAAGGTGTCAATGCCATTTATCTTGCCTTGCAAGCCATTCAGAGAATTCGTCAATTTGAGTTCCCTGAAATATCCGACATGCTCGGTCGCGTCAAGATGAACGTTACCCAGATTCAGGCAGGTACCCAACACAATGTGGTACCGGATGAATGTAAATTTGTCATAGACATCAGAAGCACAGATTGCTATACCAATGCCGAAATACTGGAAATTTTAAAAAAAGAATTAGGCATAGAGCTGATCCCCCGCTCTCTGAGACTCAACCCCTCCGGTATAGCCAATGACCATCCCCTTGTAAAAGCAGGGCAGGCCATCGGCCTTAAAGGAGTGGGTAGCCCAACACTATCCGATCAGGCGCTCATGTCTTTTCCAACCATCAAACTGGGATGCGGAGATTCTGCACGATCGCATAGTGCAGATGAATTTGTCTATCTGGCTCAAATACACGAAGGTATCCGAACCTATATCAACCTTATCAGGCATTTAAAAAATTACCTTACATGAAATTGTGGAATAAGTCGGCTCAGCTGCACGAAAAAGTAGAAAAATTTACCATCGGCAGAGACCAGGAGTTTGATCTTCAACTGGCAACCTTCGATATAGAAGCTTCTATGGCACATACCTACATGCTCCATAGCATAGGCATCATCGGAGCAGAAGAATGGCAGCAACTGAAGCCACAGTTCAGACTATTGTACGACAAAGCACTGAAAGGAGAGTTGATAATAGCTCCCGGAGTCGAAGACATACACTCTCAGGTGGAAATGGAACTGACTCAGGCACTCGGAGAACTAGGCAAAAAAATTCATACCGGCCGCTCCCGAAACGACCAGGTACTCGTTGACCTGAAATTGTTTTACCGCGCAGAAATCAGAGAAATACTCGAAAGAGTAGCCTCCCTTTTCCAATTGCTACAACAACACAGCGAAACCTATAAAAATGTTCTGATCCCAGGTTATACCCACACACAACTGGCCATGGTTTCTTCTTTTGGCCTCTGGTTCGGTGCCTATGCCGAAGCACTGACAGACGACGTGGGACTTTTCCGGCACGCCTTCGAAATTGTCAACCAAAACCCACTGGGATCCGCCGCAGGCTATGGCAGCTCATTTCCCGTAAATCGTCAACTGACAACAGAATTGCTGGGCTTTGCCCGACCTGATTACAATGTGGTCAAAGCACAAATGGGACGAGGAAAAGCAGAACTTATCCTGGCCTATGGACTGGCAGGACTGGCAGCAACCCTGAACAAAATGGCTTCAGATGCCATACTCTACTGCAACCAGCACTACGATCTGATGGGCTTCTCAAGAGCTTTTACCACAGGATCCAGCATCATGCCACACAAAAAAAATCCCGATGTGATGGAAATCCTCCGTGGAAGAACCGCTCAACTGATGCAGCTGCCCTCTCAAATCAGTACGGCCATGGCAAACCTTACTTCAGGGTACCACCGCGATTTCCAACTGCTAAAAGAATACATCTTTCCTGCACTGGAACAAACCAAAACGGTACTGGAAATAGCTACGCTTTCTCTGACCGACGTAATCATCAAAGCTCCTAACCTCAGGGAAGAAAAGTTCAAATATTTGTTCAGCACCGAAGTGGTCAACCAACTCGTGCAACAAGGCATGTCGTTCCGAGAGGCCTACTTTACCATCAGCGAACAGATAGAATCCGGCACTTACCAACCTTCCTATGACATTCAACATACCCACATTGGAAGCGTCGGCAACCTGTGTACCGCAGAAATCAAAGCCCGCATGGAAGCACAAATGCGTACTTTCCCATTTGAAGCCATAGACAAAGCACTAGAAGCCTTGTGGGAACTGCAACCAATATCTGCTCAATAGAGACATCCGAAAAATTTGCCGGATAAAGAACAACTTGTGACTAACAGCAAGTGGAATCCGGGCCACACGCAGCACCCGAATCTCCCAGAGACAAAAATCCGGGTTTTTCTGCATACACAGATATGCTGAAGATGCCGACAGTGCCTTCGCGAAATTGCCGAATGCCATCTTTATCAAGGTATTTTTCGAGAATGGAATCGGGAAGTTCTATCGGCTTTTCTTTCTGTAAGGTCAGATTTTCAAAACCGGCATTCTTGATCTGCTCCAGATAAAGCAACTTGTCAATTGCTCCCGACACACAGCCTGCATACATTTCGGCATCTTCCTGCAGGGCAGTCGGAAGTGCTCCTACAATCACAATATCAGAAATGCTGAAATGCCCACCGGGTTTGAGCACTCTGAAAATTTCTTTCAACACCGCAGGTTTGTTGGGAACCAAGTTGAGTACGCAATTACTCACCACTACGTCTGCCATGTCATCGCTCAGCGGCATGTTTTCTATGTCTCCCTCCCTAAACTCCACATTATTAAAACCAAGTTTTTCGGCATTTGCCCGTGCCTTTTGAATCATCGCAGGAGTAAAATCTATGCCAATCACCTTTCCCTCGGCTCCCACCTCATGCCGGGCGATAAAACAATCGTTTCCCGCGCCGGAGCCTAGATCAATCACTGTATCACCTCTGGATATGCGGGCAAACTGGGTGGGGAGACCGCAACCCAAGCCTAGATCAGCTACAGACTGGTACCCTTCCACTGACTCGTAATCGTCTGCCATGATGTTGCACAACTCTCCGGTAGTGGAGGTACTGCCACAACAAGCAGCACTCTCATTGGTGGCCAAGGCACTGTATTTTTCGCGTACTTCATTTTTTAGCTGGGCTTCTGATTTCATGTTTTTTGTTTTTCCTTTCAAAGAATAGACGTTAATCATCTACTCCAAGGTATCAATTTAAAGGTTGTTTTATCAGTTTTTATTCCGGTAAAACTTCCGGCAGGGCCTGTAGAATCAAATCGGTTTCATAACCTTTTTGAGCGAGGTAATTCAGCAATTTTGTCCGAAGGACGAAACCTTCCAAATCCACCGGAAGCGTGGCCTGCTTTCTACGGATAAGGTGATGAATATTTTCCAGGTAGGCTTCCGGTGCTATTTCTGCATCCAGTGCTGCTTCAATAATGCCGGACCCCACTTTGTGACGGTACAATTCTGCTGCAATCTTTTTTCTTCCCCAAAGCTTGATTCGAAACTTACCCCGCACAAATGCACGGGCAAAACGCTCCTCATTCAGGAAGTTTTCCTCCCTCAAATAAGCAATCAACTCCTGCTGTTCCCTTGGCGATAAGTCTATCTTACGCAGTTTTTGCTCAACCTCATGCAAGGATCGCTCCTGGTAGGCACAAAAACGTTCCAATTGATCCTGTGCCCTTGCTAACTTGTCTGCCTGTTTCAATAAAGCTGATTGTTTTGATTTTATGAATCGCATCAGGGAACCTCTGCTCCCATACTTGCCGTCCACAGCCTATACCAATCCTCCCGTTCCATTACTACCTCTCCTGCCCGGGCAGCTGTCCTCACGCGCTCGGGCTTGCTCGTGCCAATCACCGGCAAGATACCGGAAGGGTGGCGAAGCAGCCAGCTTAAAAGCAAAATATCAGTGGAAACCCCATATTTGACTGCCAGTTTTTCAGCTTCAGCTTTTACCCTTGCAATGCGGGTGTCTGCCTCATCGGCAAAAAAGTTACCACTCCCCAAAGGCCCCCAAGCCATAGGAAGTATGCCCATTTCCTGACATTGATCCAAGGTTCCATCCAAAAACGGCGTCAGGTGCAACACGGAACATTCAATCTGATGAATTTCTACCGGAAAACGACTGTGTAACAAACTTACCTGAGAAGGAGTGAAATTGGAAACACCAAAATGAAGCACCTTTCCATCCGTTTTTAATCGGTCGAAAGCTTTGGCCACCTCATCTGCTTCCATAAGAAAGTCAGGACGATGAATCAGCAAGGCGTCGATATAGTCCGTCCGGAGGTTTTTCAGAGACCGATCCACACTGGCTACAATATGCTCAAAAGAAGTATCGTAGGACTTGATTGCATAATCGGGCCTATTGGGTGTCACCAGGCGTATCCCGCATTTGGTCACCAACTGCATTTTAGTCCTGAGGGAAGGTTCACGGCCAAGTACAGCTCCGAATTCAGCTTCAGTGGTATAGTGACCATAAATATCTGCATGATCGAAGGTAGTCACCCCTGCAGCGATGCTTTCCCGAATGATCTGTTCGTAATCAGAAGTAGAAAAAGTTGCCCCCCAAACGCCCCACTTCATTACGCCTGCAACAATGGTAGAAAACTGCATAACATTTTTTTGGGAAGATATAAAGAATCCGAATTTAAAACCCCATACAAAGCTTACTGTCTTCCAATATACTCAAAAGCAAAATTTTAGCCCACTCTAAGTGAGCCAATGTTATTTTTTTGTAAAGTTTTTCTTCTTGGGCTACACCCAAAAAATACAATATTTTTGTTTTCGGTTTTTCTTCAAAAAAATAAATTGTTTTTACTTCAAAAAACCAAACCTTGAATTTACTAAAAAAGCCATAAAATATCAATAAAATAAGGGTTCAGCAAACTGATTTGAAGAATGGTAAACATAATTCCTGAAATTTTATTTGTTATGAGTTATTTGCAGCAAAGCACTAATTTTGCAGCAAATTTTATCCCCTGAACATCACTCCCAGGTATTTAAGTTAATACATCTTTATAATTCGCTAATTAAAATCAATTTTATGAGGACACGTTTCCTTTTTTTGATCGCTTTCCTGGTGTCAGCTGTGCAGGGTTTTGCACAGATCACGACCAGTACCATCAATGGTAAGGTTGTTGACACAGAAGGCATGGAAATCATAGGAGCTACAGTAGTTGCACTACACACTCCTTCAGGTACCTCTTACGGAACAGTTACAAACGCATCCGGGTATTTCACCATTCAGGGTATGCGTGTAGGTGGTCCGTACGAAGTTGAGGTAAGCTATGTAGGCTATAAGACTCAAAAGCAAGAGGGTCTTTATCTTAGCTTGGGTACTGCCTCTATTGTAAACTTCACTATTGCGGAAGATGCTGTTCAGATTGATGAAGTATTGGTAACTGCCTCTCGTGACGCTCAGTTCACTGACAGCAAAACCGGTGCTGCGATCAACATTTCTTCTGAGCGAATCACGTCGTTGCCAACTATTTCAAGGGATATCAACGACTTTACCAGGCTTACGCCTCAATCAAATGGTGCCTCATTTGCAGGAACCAACTCCCGCTTCAACAATTATTCTATCGATGGTAACATCTACAACAACAACTTTGGTCTGGGCTCTGCTCAGTTCGCGGGAGGAAGCCCTATTTCTCTTGATGCAATCGAAGCAGTAAGCGTAAACCTTGCTCCTTATGACGTGCGCTACTCCGGTTTTACAGGTGCTGCAGTAAATGCAGTTACCAAATCGGGTACCAACAGATTCTCAGGTTCTGTGTACTACCTGCTTCGCAACGACCAGATGATCGGTACCAAGGCCGGCGAGGTAAGTGTTGATCCGGGTGATTCTGAAAACAAAATCCAAGGGGTTACTTTCGGAGGTCCTATCATCAAAAATAAATTGTTCTTCTTTGCTTCTTACGAGAAAGAAACCGAAGCAGTACCTTCTTTCCTGAAGAGAGCTGCCAGAGAAGGAGAGACTCCTGACGGACTAATCATCTCCAGAGTACCTTATTCACAAACAGTATTTGTTCGCGACAAAATTCAAGAACTATACGGCTATGATACCGGTGCTCCTGATGGATACCCTTTTGCATCTGAGCAGGAAAGAATCAACTTCAGATTGGATTACAACATCAACGCCAATCACAAATTCACAGCAAGATTCAACAACTACACTGCATTCACTGACGTGCCAACCAATGGCAACTCTATTCGCTATATCTCTACCCGCTACAGAAACACCTTCCGTACCGGCATCGAGAACATCAACTTCCGCAACAACAACTACACCAATGACCGCAATGTTACTTCTTTCGTTGGTGAATTGAACTCACTTTTCGGAAGCAATATCTCCAACCAGTTCAACATCGGCTACACCCAGATCAAAGACCCCAAAAGAGGTATCCCGGGCGCACAGGACTTCCCTATGATCGAAGTGCTTGAGCCGGATGCAACAGGCAACTTGTTGTACTACATGACGATGGGTAATGAATTGTTTACAGTTGGTAACTTACTTGAAAACAATGTATTGAATATAACCAACAATACTACCATCTACAAAGATCAACATACCATTACCGCAGGGGTGAATTTTGAATACATGACCTTCAAAAACGCTTTCAACCCTGTTTTCAACGGTTTCTATCGTTATATCGGTTATGACAAGTTTGTAGATGCAGTGATCAACAGAAACCCCAATGTATATCCTGATGCATTCGCCAAAGGTTATGCACTTGACGGTTCTACTACTCCTCCGGTTGACAATACGCAATTCGGACAACTCGGTCTGTACATCCAGGATGAATACAAACCAAACGATCAGTTGAAATTGACTGCCGGTTTGAGAGTTGACCTGCCTTTCTACCCAATCGATCTTCCTAATAACGAACTATTGGATGTCCTTAACAAACAGTTTACTGACGCTGACGGCAACTCTTTCACTCCTGATGTAGCTGCTTTCCCTAAAGTGAACCCATTGTTTTCTCCAAGAGTAGGTTTCAACTATGATGTTACAGGCGATCGCTCTACCATCATCCGCGGGGGTACAGGTTTGTTCTCTGGCCGTATTCCTTTCGTATGGTTGTCCAACCAGGTAAACGGTTCAGGTGTGGTGAGAGGTGGTTTCGGATACGAAGGCCAGCAGGTGATCGACAATGGCATCATCTTCAATCCTGATGTTACTGCCTACAATCCTGCCAACCCGGCTGAAACTTTGTCCAACGAGTTGAACCTGACTGACGAAAACTTCAAACTTCCACAAGTTTGGCGTACCAACCTGGCTATCGACCAGAAACTACCCGGCGGTATCGATGCAACGGTAGAATTTTTCTACAACCGCGATGTTTCTACTCCAATTGCATACAACCCGGTACTGCGCAATCCTGATGCTACCTTCACTGGTGCAGATACAAGAGGCTACTGGAATTCTACCAACTATTCTAATGATGCTAATTTCAGAAACGTTTTCTACCTGACCAATGCACAGGAAAAAGCTGATTATGTTTCTGCTACCCTGCAATTGTCCAAACAATTCAACAACGGTTTCTATGCCATGGCTGCTTATACCAAGTCAAGAGCAAGAGACCTTGATGCAGCAGGTGGTTCTCAAGCTATTTCTCTTTGGACTGCAACGGTTCAAAGCGACAGAAACAATCCTGAACTTTCTTATGCCGGTTTCGACCAGCCTAACCGTTTGATCGCTAACCTTGCATACCAGAAAGGTGGTACCATGATTGGTGTTTTCTATGATGCAGGCAATGCAGGCAGATTCTCTTACACTTACTCAGGTAACTTCGGTGATGCTTCCAACCGCTTGATGTATGTTCCTAACAATGCAAGCGAGTTGAACTTCCAGAGCTTTACCCTTAATGGACAAACCATCACCGCAGCAATGCAACAACAAATCCTGGATGCATACATCGATCAGGATGAGTATCTGAGCAGCATCAGAGGCGAAGTTGCGGAAAGAAACGGAGCAATTGCTCCATGGGTACACAGATTTGACCTTCGCATTTTGCAGGACATTACCTTCACCAAAACCGATCTCAACAAGATCCAGATGACCCTGGACTTCCTAAATATCGGAAACATGTTCAACAGCAACTGGGGAGTTCCTCAGGTAGTACAGCAAAGAACACTACTGAACTACAGAGGTGTTGACAACGGCGCTCCGATTTATCGTCTGAACGCTGTTCCCGGTACTTCTGAATTCCCAACCGAGACCTTCAGAACAACAACCAACGTGTTGGGCAATACCTGGAGACTTCAAATGGGTGTGAAATACATCTTCTAATCCGAATGGATGATGTTTTTAAACGCTGCTCCGGGTCATCCGGAGCAGCGTTTTTTTTGGACCAATTATTGTTTGTCCAAATCAGGAAGGGATAAGTTTTCCAGCACACTTTTTTGTGCCATCATTTGTTCGATCGCCTCAACAGTTCTGGGGGCCAAGGCTGAAAGGTTTTCATGGCCTGTTTCAGTGATCAGAATGTCGTCTTCAATGCGAACAGCAATATTCCACCATTTTTCGTCACAGGGACTCCCTGCCGGAATATAAATTCCGGGTTCTACTGTAATCACACTACCCGCTTGCAGCGGCCCACCTGTTCCCGGATCATGGACATCCAGTCCTACATAATGAGAAGTACCATGAGGGAAATAATTGTGGCTTTCACCCTCTTTGATGATACCCAATTCAGCCAACCTTCTGTCGATCACTTCCTTTGCTGCCAGGTGAGGAGCACGCATGCTTCCACCGGGTTGACAGGCTGCAATTCCTGCATCCTGTGCTTCCAAAACAATATTGTAGATCAGTTTTTGCTCCTCGGTAAACTTGCCATTGGCAGGGATGGTTCGTGTCACATCAGCTGTATACCCATGGTATTCTGCCCCAAGATCCATCAGCACCAGGTCACCATCCACACTGGGGCGGTTATTTTCGATATAATGCAAAATACAACCGTTGTAACCAGCTCCAACGATAGAAGGATATCCCTCGTATTCAGCTCCATATTTTTTGAATACAAACTCGTGTATCCCCTGAATCTCTGTCTCTGACATCTCCGGACGCATGGCCTTCATCACCTCAATCTGCCCCACGCAGGAAATGCTCACAGCCTTTCGCAGCAGTTTCAATTCTTCACCGGACTTTATCTCTCGCAACTGCTTCATTACATTGGTGAGCCCCTGAGGATCCAGATTAGACTTGGGAATAGATGCCGCAATTTTCTTACGGCTTTCCACGCTACCCGCACCAATAAACTCCTGAATCACAGGATCGTCTTTTAATCCAGGATCCCATCGGGTCGCCCTGAAAATTTCTTCTGCCAGATTCTGATAATAATCGGGAGTACTTTCCCTTATCTGTTGATGAATCGCGTGCTTCCGTGGGTTGAAGTCTTCCGGAATACCGGCCTTTGAACGGAATTGATTGATCAGATCATACAAATCTGCCTCACTGCGAGTATCCCTGACATCATTGTGGAACTGTGGAAACCAAACCTTGTCAAAAGCAGTAAAGTTAATATCAGCCTCTTTGAATGCCGAATGATCCAAAACCTGTGCAATATCCAATACTTCTCCGGCTCTATCCGGTCCCAGTCTGCGCCCGGTCCACATTTCCTCACGGGCATTGCGCGATTGCGCAAAAAGCACTTCATCATACATTTCCCCATTAGGCCCCATTTGAGGCTCGGAAAAAAGAATCACCATAGAGTGTGGTTCCTTATAGCCCGTCAGATAGTAGAAATTAGGATCCTGATGGTATATGTAATCGACGTCATTGGCCCTGTTGCGCACCGGATTGGCAAAAATCACCGCTACCGAATTGGGGGGCAACTTTTCTTTAAAAGCCTGTCTTCGGCTCTTATGGAAATCTGTAGAAAGGTAATCTGTGGGCAAGGCAATCTCCTGAGCAATCAATGAAAAGCCCGGAAACAACATCAAAGCCAGCAACAGACGACGGATCGTGTTTGTGGTCATAATAAAAAATTTGAAACAATAATAATAAACGCAGAACAGCAGCACAACTTCAATAAGCTGCTTCACTTGTCTTTATCAATTGGTTATCCCTGACATACCTACCAAGAATGTGTCCCCACTGTTGGTAGGTATCTTCGGAAGGGTGGATGCCATCACTAAACAATCCGGCAAGTTCTTCCTTTGAACCTGCCTCCGTCAGGGCTGCATTGAATTCCTCAGCCTGACCACAAAACCAGAGCAGCTCTTTTTCCCGAACCAGGTTTTCGATCTCTGCGCCAAGTAAATTCAAATTATAAGATGCCGACTTCCGGATAAGTACCGGCAAAGCAGGGAAAAACTTCAAAGGGGGCAAATGCATAAACATAATGGGAGTACCGGCGAAACGCTGCCGAAGTTCGCTTGTAAGCACCTCTATATCCACTGCCCATTTTTTTGGCGCACGCCAACCCAAAGCATCATTGGCTCCCAAACCGATCACAACAAGGTCAGCCCGGGTACTCTCTATGCGCGACAGCAACTTTCTATTGACCCGAGCAGCAGTATAACCGCTTCGGGCTACTACCTCCCAGGAAACTTCCCAGTCGTAATGATCTGCCAATGCCCGGGCCAATCCACCCGGCAATCCATTGGCATGACTGGAAGCACCTACTCCGGCTACCGAACTTTCACCAATCAAAAGGATATGAAATTTTTGCTGGCTGCGACCATAAGCCCCCCTGATGTCTTTGGGCTCAGCAGGAAAATTAAGCGTCTTGCGCAAACGCATACCCTGAAAAACCATCAGAGGGAAAAAAGGCAGCCAAAAAAGCAAGCCCATGAAATATTTTAACTGATTCATGGCAACGTTTTTTGGGTATCCACAAGGCCCAAGGTTTCTTCCACCATATCGGCAGCGCCAGGGTCCACCCAAGTGGTAAAATAATCCAGGTAATCCGCGCGGTTGATAACATCAAAACCTTTTTCCTGCAATTGATCGAAATGTTCCATGGTAGGCAAAGTATAATAATTACTTTGTGCAACATCCTGTCTGAGCGCAGACGGAGCAAAACCATTTTCCAGCTGTCTGATCGCCTTCACAATAGCTGCTACACCTCCGGGATAAAGATTCCAGACGTGCCAGAACAAAGATTTTTCCCGATTGACAGGCAAATAGGCTATATCCAGAATATCTCCATTGTCTATGCCCTCATCAGGGATATAATGCAAAGTACACCCAATCTGATCCAAACCTGCAATCAGGCTGTGAAGCGTACCCAGTATTCCTCTATAGGCTGGTAATATCGCCGAGTGTAAATTTAAAATCCCCAAAGGAGCGATGGTAAGAAAAGGACCTTTGAATAATTTGCCAAAACGCAGAGATAAAAACAAATCCCCCTCCCTTTCACGCAATTCCCGGGCAAACGCATCGTCCATCACAGGAGCTTCCCTGCATGGAATGCCCGTCCTGGCTTCAATATGATCGACATCAATAAAATCACTGTGTTGTAAGCGAGGGAATATCGCTTCGAAAGGATGAACTGCCTCGTAGTACTCCAATAATTGCAATGCAGATACCTTGCGATCTTTTTTGCCTACACCTGTAGAATAGTAGACTGCTTTTATCAAGGGACCAATCTGCCTGTAAAGCTCATTGAACGCCAGACATCCTGCCAGATCCCGGCTCATAAATAGAATAATTCTCATCCCGGAATTCCTTAGGGAGTTAAAAAAACGTCTTTGTGCAAACCTTTATCCCTAAATCTACAAATATTCCGGAAGAATTTAATGTGTCTCTACTCCTTGCTCAGCTGTTTTTTTACCCAAAAATACCCGATACCCCACTTCTGTACCCACATTAAACAAATGCTCCTTTAGCGGCGCCTGGGCAGTAGAACTGAGGTGATAGCGGAAATTGGGCTGAATAAACATCTGAGACCGGGGACCTACATAGACATTGATCCCAATACCCAGGTTGGCTGTGACCATATAAACACTGTTGACCGGAGATTCCAGGCGATAAACCAGATCCTCTGTTTCAGTCGTATAACGAGTACGCGTTGTCAGGTAATAAATACCCGAAAACCCCAATTCGGCGTAGGGAACAAACTTCTTGGGAGAAAATATATACCGTGCCATAACCGGCAACTCCAAAAACCAATAATTATAAGTGTACCTCACCTCTCTGGGAAGTGACGGCTGAAAGATAGGCTCTCCGGTTACGGGATCGTATTCATCAGGATATACCAGGTCGTATTGGGTCTTGCTCTTATAACCTACACTCGCAAAACGAAAACCACTTTTGATCCATAGCTTTTTGTTGAGCTGTACATTGACATTCAGACCGGTTCGATAATTGGGCTTGGAACTTTCTTCGCGCTGCCTTTTTTCAAAAATATCAATTACAAATTCATCTTCACTAGAATTGCTCAGGTTTCGGTTAGATACCTCGAAACTACCCAAGACATCGATAGATACTTTGCCTTGCGCCGAAAGCAAGGAGGGCACCAATATCCAGAAAACGGAAATAAGTTGTTTCATCATGATGGGATTAAATGCGTTGTACATGCGCGCGCTATAGGGTGAGTAGCATTATTCATATTGCTTTCTCACAAAGGCAAAATTAGGTATTAATACGGAATTTTACCAGGCCGGATGAGCACATGTCCCACCTTTGTGCTTTTTTTTGTTGTATAATTTTATGAAAATGTCAGGGAAACTTTCGGAAGCTCCCCTGACATGGGTGTTTACTGTTATGACTTTTTGTTTATCGCAACGTAAAAGGCACCTCCACATGCGTTTGATCCCACTCCAGTACCAGCGCAGGAGCACCTTCTTCTCCAAACGAGATGGTAAATACTTCTACCGGATCCAGCAGTCTTTCTACCCTGGATTCCGCGCGTAAAACATCAAATTGAGGATCCATACTTGCTTCTCCATTCATGCCTACTCCCCAGCCGTACTGCTTGCTGTTGAAAATAACAGTCCATACATCCAACCCGGGAATAGTCCATAAGGTATATTTTCCGGCAGGAAGCACCTGGCCGGCTATCAACAAATCCTTATCTGTTTCAAAAGTAGTAGCTTCGTTGGCTCCGGTACGCCACACCTTTCCGTAAGGTATCAATCCGTCAAATATGACCCTGCCTTTTTTAGAAGGCCTGCTGTAAGTTACACTCAGCTTGACGCCATCCTGATTATAAGTAACGGTGGCTTCCGGGCTGTGCTTTTTGGTTTGTACTTTCATGACATTGTAACCTACTACTCCCAAGAGCAGCAGTCCGGCCACAATGATGAGTATCCATTTAAGGGTTTTGGACATAGTATTTGGCATTTATTAAAAAAATTGATCATTCCTGCGGGTGATAGATGCGCTGTGCATGCTTCAGAATTTCCTCCTTGTCAAAAGTCAGTTTCTTGGCTTTCTTATTGACAAATAAATCCATCTGGTCGCTGTAATGGGGACTATCTGGTCTGTTGGAATTGCCAAAAGGAACGATGGATTCCATTTCAGCGACACCGTTGGCATCATACTGGACAAACATCATGAAGCTGTCCCCATTGGTAACATAGTATTTCCCATTGTCCTTATCGAGGTACCCTCCCCGGGCAGCCAGCGTATTGCGATAGCCGTATACATGTAGCTCTCTGTCGCCCCGCTTGAGACGGGAAAAGTCTCGAAAGGGCACATCCAGCTTGCCAAAATATTTCAACAAGTGATTTTTGGCGTCAGCCAACCCCTTATTGATCATGGCATCTGAAGGAACACCGTCTTCAGGTACATAGTCTCTGGGCAGACTGTTTAAAATTAAATAATAAATGGTTGGAGCCGGACTATCCGGATCAGCCTTTAAGTCCCAACCTTTCAGCAAATCCAACAAATCCTGATACTCCGGATGTTGGTAGGTCTGCAAAAAAAGAGCCGTTTCCCCGATTGGATGCGCTTTGGCCAATCCCGCATCGTACTTGATGGCCTTCAATTCTTCCATCGACAGAGGAGTGCCATCTTCGTAGATCTCGCGGAATCGGAAACTGCGCGGAAGATCATCGATCACGGTATTGTAACTTACAAGAGAATCGTATTTCGCGGGATCGAGCCATTGGTCTTCACAGGTACATTTGAAGGGACTGTGGTTGACATTATACACAAATCCACAGTCCGGATTGTAAATCTGAGGGCGCTTTTCAAGGGGCACATAATTTTGCCAAAGCGTCGCAGAACTGTTTCCCGGAACAATGTCGCGCCAGTTATAACCCGGCTGCCGCTCAGGAAATAATCCGTTGAACAAATACAGAATGTTGTCTTCCTTGTCCGCATAAGTGATATTGAAATAAGGCAGGCCATTCCATTCCAAAGCTTTTTTGAACTCGGAGAGGTTCTGCGCAAGGTTCATTTTAAACCACTGTTCCGGAGCCTTGATATTGAGGATCATTGGATTTCGCAAAGCGAAAAAATTACCACCCTTACTTTGAATGGTAGGGCCATATACACTTTCGTAAACCGTTTTTTTGACCTTCACCGGGAAAGGCAAAGCCTTGAGTTTGACCGTCAGTTTGATCTCCTTTTCTTCTAGTTTGAGCCATTTACCGTCAAATTCATAGTGCAAAGGTTTGTCAGGATGCATTTTCAACAAATAGGCATCCGTATGATCGTAGTAGTTGTTGGTATGCGTCCAACCCAAATTGGGATTGGTACCAATCTGTGGAGAAACAGAGCCCGGAAACATGGCTCCCTGAAAATTTAACCCTTCTTCACTGACCACGTGAATTTCATAAAATGCTTCCGGTCCGGTAAGCCCGATATGTGGATTGGCAATGAGGTAAGTTCGATTGTCCTTGGTCATCTCTCTCCTGAAAGCAAAGGAGTTGGACCCCTTACTGATGACAGCATCCGCTTCAGCCTGCTCATTGGTGCGGGTATCATTGAGCAAAGCTGCCAGCGTACGACCCAAACCGGTAAATTCAGCTATTTTCAGCGGATAACTCTTCAATACATCATTGGGTCGCACCGGAAAGGCCTTTTTCTGCATCACTTCTTCCGGATGTAACCTGGCATAATCGTTGATGCCCTGACAATAGGCTTCCAGGTATGCCATAAATTCAGGACTGACCTCTTTCTCTATTTGTGCATCAATCAACTCATCCAACCCGGTGAAGTCGGAGAAAAAGTCACCGGCAGCCAACCTTTTTCCATATTCCCTGCCCAGCATCGCCTTGGTAAACAAAAAAGTTTGCTGGATAACTTCAAAATTGTCTTCACACTGCGCCCAGGCTACTCCATAAGCTACTTCATTGTTCGTCTCAGCGTACACATGCGGCATGCCCCACTGGTCTCTGATGATGGTGACCTTTTGAGGGTCAATCGCACTTTTTTGGGCGTATAGCCCGGTGAAAAGCACAGAAATAAGCATTAGAGACAGCATTTTTTGAATCATAAGTGATATATTTTCAACCAAATTACAAAACGAAGTTAACCATGCGAATCAACATCCCAGCTTATTTTTTGTTGCTGCTGCTTCTCCTTTCTTCCTTTTCTGCTGTAAAAGCACAATCCCTGGCACAACAGGCAGAAATCCGTCGAACTGCCTACGGGGTACCTCACATCAAAGCACAAAGCTTGTCAGCCGTTGCTTTCGGTCTGGCTTACGCCGAAATGGAAGACCACGGCAAGCGGGTACTGCTGCCCCTGATCACGGCCCGCGGAGAATTGGCCATGCTGGAAGGAGCCTCCGCCATCAATTCAGATTTTATCAATCAACAGGGCTTTGAACGCACAGTGGCAACTTACCACCTTTTAGACAAGGATACCAGGGATATGTATGACGGTTTCGCCGCCGGCGTAAATTTCTACCTGAACCGCTATCCCGAAAAATTTCCGGATTTCAAAAACTGGCACTTCTCAGGACACGACGTTGCCGCAGTAACTACCTCCATTGAAAGTCCTTTATCCGCTCGCCGCTTCCTACAAAAACTCAACCGCGAAAACAACGAAGGAGAGGGACTAAGCCCACTCAATGAAGATGGTTCCAATGCCTGGGCACTCGCTCCACAACGTACCGAGTCCGGCCATGCCATCCTGGTAAGAAATCCTCACCTGTCTTGGAGTGCCGGCTACTACGAAGCCCATCTCACCGTGCCGGGAAAACTCAATTTTTACGGAGATTTCAGAATAGGCGGACTTTTTGCCATCATCGGTGGATTCAACGACCGACTGGGATGGAGTACGACCAACAACTATGCAGACCGCGATGAAGTGTATGCATTCAAAGCCGATCCCAACAGCCCCGATCACTACTTACTGGATGGCATTTCTGTTCCTATATTGAAACGCGACATCGAAATTAATTTCAAAAACGGAGAAGCGGTGGCTCTCGAAAAGCGGACTTTCCTGACCACTCCCTATGGGCCGGTCATTCACCGTGAAAATGGGTATATCTATGTTTTGACCGTACCCGGAGATGGTGAATTCAGACGCGGCGATCAGTTTTTGCGTATGATGAAAGCCCAAAACCTAAAAGAGTGGAAAGATGCCATGCGCATACAGGCAATCACTACCTCCAATTACACCTACGCCGATGCCGATGGCAATATTTTTTATGTATGGAATGCGCTGGTACCCGATATTCCCCACCCACCGGGAGGAGACAGTACCGCCATATTTGTTGAAAAAACTACCGATATGTGGCAACAAACCATTCCGTTTGACAAGTTGCCTCAATTGCTCAACCCCAAGGGCGGGTATCTTCACAACGAAAATGACCCCTTCCATTTTACCAACCTCAACGAGGTCTTACATCCAGATAATTTTCCTCCGCATTATCCTCAACCGCGATTGCGGCAGCGAAGCCAGCTGAGCATTGCCCTTATCGGAGGAACCGATATCCTAAGCCTGGAAGAAGTCGTCCAACGAAAGCACAGCATGAGGATGTTACTCGCTGAACAGGTAAAACCGGATCTTTTACGTGCCTTGCAGGCAGCAAAAGGAATAAACAAAGAGATCAAACAAGCTATCAAACACATGGAAGCCTGGGACAATACTGCCGACAAAGAAAGCAGGGGAGGTGTGCTTTTCGAAGCCTGGTGGGAGCACTATCGCAAAATGTTGTCCGATAAAAACCTCTATGCTGTTCCCTGGTCATTCGATGATCCGATCAATACGCCCAGTGGCCTCTCTGATCCAAAAGCAGCCGTTGATGCCTTCAAGCTAGCCTTGCAGGAACTCAAAGAAAAATACGACACCTGGGATCTCGCCTGGGGAGACGTACACCGATTGAGACTGGGGGAACTTGATTTACCTGCCAGCGGAGGTCCTGGTGGCCTGGGCTGCTTCCGCGTACTTGCTTTCCGGGAGGATGCCGATGGCAAAAAGTACATCAGCGGAGGAGACGGATGGCAACTGGCTGTTGAATTTTCCAACCCTCCACGAGCCTATTCCGTTTTGGCCTATGGCCAAAGCAATAGCGAAGATCACCCCCACCACAGCGATCAGGCAGAGATGTTTGCCAATAATCAAATGAAGTCAGTAGCTTTTACAGAAGAAGCCATAGTTGAAGCACTGATAAAATCTTATCGACCGGGTGATGAATAAACTTAGGGCCTTGCTTCACCCATGTGGTCGCGCTTGGTGATAATATAAGCATCCCCATCATTGTTTTCTTTCTCATCATGATGGGGGTGCCATACCAAATAAACTATTTCTTCGTGTCTCAACAGATCCAGCACACGCTCGAACTGCTCAGCCTGAGCATTCATGATAATTTTATCATTTTCGTAAGCAGCATCCGGTGCCGTCTGACCCTGGCGGGCAAAATTTGCTGTCCCTACGCGTTTACTGCCGGCATAAAAATGAATGGAAGCAGCCATCCATCGCTGTACAGTTCCATCAAGGTCATTTCCATACAGAATCACCTGATAATCGTCAATCTTGTGTGAAATAAAAGGCATCATGCAATCGGCATATTTTGGTTTGCAATAGGAGTTAAACACGAATGTAAGGGAAAATATTTTATCCAAAAAGCAACTTACTTAAGGCCAGATTTTAAGCTTCTCGAAAACAATACAATGACGCTTTCCTGAAAGTTGTCTCAAATTTGACCCAAACACTCAACTCTTCGCTCATTTCAGCTTTTCTGCATAATTACTATGTTGCCACATCTTCACCACCTTACCCGATCCATTGCGTTCAAATGTGATGGTTTCTCCCAATTCTCCATCCCCGCGAATGCGCCGGAAGGTATCACCCTCTATGTGCTTGAGCTGTGTAAAATAAGCCGGGTTGCTGGTGGGAAGCCCCATGACCGCCAGCTTGCCATACCAAGGCAAAACAACTTCCTCACTTCCCCAGGGCTGTGCATTGTAGGTTCCGGTATAATCCTCCAAATCTACCCCCTCCGAATTGCTGCGTTTTGCATCCAGGGCTTTTTCTATTACCGCCATCAAAGCATTGGTGTACTGCCCCGTGTTTACATCTGTAGCATTAAACATGATGACATAAGCCATCTTGTTTTTGGGCGTCAGCGCCAGTTGCGTGCGATACCCCGGACAAGAACCTCCATGCCCTACTACCGTTTGATTTCCCTGCTTCCTTACGGAAAAACCCAATCCCCAGCTCGTCTGCCAATCCGGATCCATCCAATGCACCCGCTGCATTTCCCGTAAGGTGGCGGACTTGAGTATCTCTGTATTGTCTGTCTCCAGGAGACGAAACTGCCAGGATGCAAACCTTGACAAATCCTCTACCGTGGAGGTAAAACCTGCTGCTGCCGTAATACCTTCGGTGAAAAAGGGATCCAACTCATAACGAGTCCCTTCTCTTGTCAACGCACTATACCCGGTAGCCATCTGGCCTTTCATCAACTCATCCGGAAAGAAAGGTCGGGTGTCGCCCAACTCCAATACTTCCAGAATATTTTTCTGTACATAATCCTCATAAGACATTCCCGAAGCAGCTTCTACCACTGCCCCCAAGATGGCAAGGCCAAAATTGGAATATTGAAAATAGGTAGAAGCAGGATACAAAGTCTCCAGACTGCCCATTTGTGCCCTGATCTCATCCATGCTCGGAAAGTCAAAATCCGGCCCGGTCCAATACGGATAGTTTGACTGGCGCGGTAAACCTGAAGAATGGGTGAGCAAACTTCGGATCGTTATGGGACCACTATGCTCATGCGCTTGCCTGATCGTAAACCATGGCAGAAGATCCGATACCTCATCCTCTAAGGACAACTTACCCTGATCGCGCAACTGCATGATGGAAATAGCCGTAAACAACTTCGAAATAGAACAAATACTATAAATAGTAGAAGGTACTGCCGCATTACCGGAAGCTACATCCGCCAGTCCGAATCCTTCACTCCACAACAATTCCTGGTCTCTGACTATCCCAATCGATATACCGGGCAACTTTTCATAATCCTTTTCTGCATCCAACCAGGTTTGCAGCAGGCGAAAAGCATCACCCAAATCGACTTCTTCCTGAGAGAAAGCAGGCATAACAATGCCCCAAAGACCAAAAACAAGCAACAAATACTTCTTATTCATATCAGACTGATTTTAACTTTAGCAATGCTTTAAGTTAACCATTCAGCCCAATTTATCAAACTCCGATTCTTCAGGAATTTTTCTTTTTATTCCCAAAAGTAATCACCATAATGACCAGTGGAATGCCAAAAAGAACCAAAACGGTAAAAAGCATTAAGGCATTCGCCTGAAACCAGTTGACCAGAAACATAAGGATTGGTTTTTGTTAGTAGATGAATTAAAGTTAAAACCGAACAGGCGGACTTCTCATGACTTGCATCACTCCCCGGCAGTAATTTTTTCCGATCCGTCTATTTGTTTATAGGCTATTATCTCTACATTTGATGCATGAACACATCTTTTCTGGCAAGCAATCACAGCAAAACATTTACAGACCTTATTATCGGTGAAAGTACCCGTATGGGCGGAGTCAGCCCGGCTCCTTACAACAGCCTGAACCTGGGGCTTTACTCCGAAGATAGTTCTGCTAATGTCCAGGAAAATCGCTACCGCTTTTTCAAAGAAGTGGGGATAGACCCCAACAGGGTAGCAGGTGCCATGCAAATTCACCTGGATAGAATTGCAGTAGTCAAGCACCCCGGACAGTACAGAGGTGTAGATGCCCTGATCACCGATCGTCCAAATATTTTTCTGACAGTAACCGTTGCCGATTGTTGCCCCGTTTTGGTGTACGATACGCGCACGGGAGCCTGCGGGGCAGCTCATGCAGGCTGGAGAGGGACGGTAGCCCGGATCACGGCCAAAATGATAGAAGCCATGACAGACCATTATGGCACCAAAGCTCACGAATGCGTCGCTTTTATCGGTACTTCTATCAGTGCCCAGGCCTTCGAAGTAGATGCCGATGTCGCTGCATTGTTTGACGATTCCCTTCAAACCTGGGACGAACAAAGAGGCAAATTCCTGGTAGATGTCAAAAAAGCCAACCTTCAACAACTTACCGACTACGGACTGCTCGCCCAAAATATTGAAACTTCCCCCTATTGTACCAGCGAACACAATCAATTTTTCTTTTCTCACCGCAAGGAAAAAGGACAAACCGGCAGAAGCCTGGCAATTATCGGCCACAGATAGAGTGGCCTGTTCGCCCAGCTCCTTAAGTAACTTTTAAGGAAACTTTTTGAAACCATCTCTTGTTTAAATTCTATCAATAGGTTATCCGGATACACGGAATTTCTTTCCTCTGAATGAATCCTTTTTAACAAATTCATAGCTCCTTTGTGTGGAACGATTCAATTTAATATTGCGTTACACAACTAAAAGCAAGGAAAGAAAATATTAGGGTATGTCCACTGCGTTCTAATCTACATACCTAGTTGTAAAACCCAAAAAAACTCAATCAAGCGTATGCGCGCATTAGTTATCACCAACACCATAACCAAAAGAGACAGCCTGTCTCTGGAAAAATACTTGAACGAGGTTGCCAAGTACGATGTACTCAGCCCCGATGAAGAACTTAAATTGTTCCAGAGCTATCACGAAGGCGATGACCGCGCTTTCCAGCTGCTGATCAAATCCAACCTGCGATTCGTCATTTCCGTAGCCAAGCAATACCAACATTGCGGATTGAGCCTCAATGACCTGATCAATGAAGGCAATATTGGCCTGATCAAAGCCATTGAGCGATTCGACGAAACCAAAGGCTTCAAATTCATATCCTACGCAGTCTGGTGGATCCGCCAAAGTATCTTGCTTGCCATTGGAGAAAAATCGAAGGAAATACGTACTCCACTCAACCAACAAAGTGTTTCGCTTAAAGTGTATCAAACCATAGAAGAACTTCAACAAAAGTTGGAAAGAAGTCCTTCTGCTACAGAAATAGCTGAACACCTTGATATGAAACCTGAAGTGGTTGCAGAAATTATGAGCAAATCAGATAGCTGTCAATCCCTGGATGCCCCCTTCGGAGAAGAAGAGGAAGGCAGCTTGATGTACGTGGTACAGGATCAAAATATTCCCCAGCCAGACAACAATATGGCTGTAACAGAATCTCAAGCTCAGGAAATATCCGGCCTGCTGAATGCACTCGAACCCCGTGAAGCACAGGTCATCAGCCTGTATTTTGGTCTGGGTACTTCTCACGCCTCTACCCTCAATGATATCAGTGAAGATCTAGGCTTGAGCAGAGAACGCGTCAGACAAATCAAGGGACGCGCCCTTAAAAAATTGCGAAAAATGCTCGCCTCAAAAAATGGCGAAGATTTTTCCATGAATTAATCTAATCCTCAAAAGAGCCTGTGGTTTACCCCCCACAGGCTCTTTATCTACCGGCAAAATGCTGTAAAAGCTCCTTCCCGCCGCTTCACAAAGGGAAAAGTCCGGTTTTATCAAAAATTTTCAGCTATGTTTCTACAAATGGTAAAAAAATGGTTTGCCAAAAGCTCCGAACAAACAGTCAAATACGGCAAAATTAAATTCATCCACCACCGCAAAGGCTATGGCTTCATCCAGTCAGCGGATACCACAAAAGACGTTTTTGTACACGTTTCAGAATTAAAAGACAAAGTCCATAAAGGCGATAAGGTTTCCTTCCAACTCGAAATAAACGACAAGGGAATGAAAGCAAAAAATGTGAAACGCCAATTAGAAACCGCATAGGACAAGCCGGAATTTCTTTTATCTTTATAGACAACAGTGTTTTTGTATTTATTTATTGCTACCCCAATACCTGATCTATGCAATCAGATAATTCTGTTGTCTTCGAAAGAAAAGATGCTGTCGGCATCATCAGCCTAAATCGCCCCGGCACCTACAATGGAGTCAATACCGAACTCCTCAATCAACTAAGAACTACCTTGGAGTACTGCCACCAGGATAGTTCCATCCGGGCAGTCATACTCCGGGGAGAAGGACCAGGTTTTTGCGGAGGTGCAGACCTGAGTAATTTCTCAGACAATCCCCAACCCGAAATGGTTCGCGATTACCTGATTGAGCATTATCCTCCCCTGCTAAAACTGATGTTTACCATGCCCAAGCCAATCATTGGGGCAATACACGGCTCTGCCGCTGGAGTAGGTGCCGCACTGGCACTCGCCTGCGATCTTCGCATCATGACCGAAGATGCCAATATCAGATTCGCATTTATCAACATAGGCCTGGGTCCCGATGGAGGTGCCTCCTGGTTACTAGCCCGCCTGGTCGGCTATGCCCGAGCCTTTGAAATTGCAGTGGAAGGGAAAAAAATCGATGCCAAAACCTGTATGCAACTGGGATTGAGCAATCGCATCGCAAGCTCCGGCAACCTCTTTTCAGATGCTTTACACTGGGCAACAGAACTCGCACAACGACCCACCCTAGCCGTAGCCATTACGAAAGAAGCCCTTCACCAATCACTACACCAGGATATTTATCAAAACATTGAAATGGAAGCGATTAACCAAATGAAGGCTTTCAACAGCAAGGACTTCAAGGAAGGAGTAAGCGCTTTTCTACAGAAAAGAAAGCCAAATTTTACCGGCTCCTAATTCATTCATTTATCCAACGAAAAATCAGCAGCAGTGGACAATCCATTTATGACGCCAAGGCTGGAAAGCCTGCTTCCCAAAGTGCAGGAGTTTGTAGAACAAGAATTGTACCCCATAGAACAAGATGCCCTGTCAAGGGGGTTTTATGACATACAGCCCCTGCTCGATGAAAAAAGAGCTAAAGTAAAAGCTCTGGGTTGGTGGATGCCACAGGTACCTGAAAAATGGGGCGGTATGGGTCTAAGCCTCCTGGAATTTGGCATCCTGAGCGAATACCTCGCCAAAACACTATACGGACACTACGTTTTTAATTGTCAGGCACCGGATGCAGGGAACATGGAAATCCTTATGGAACATGCGACTCCCGAACAGCAGGAAGCCTTCCTGAAACCACTCCTCAACGGAGACATCCGCAGTTGCTTTGCCATGACAGAACCGGAGTTTGCCGGATCCAATCCTACACAACTAGGGGCTGTCGGCAAACTTGAAAACGACCAGTACCAAGTCTCCGGGCACAAATGGTACACCACCGGAGCAGATGGTGCAGCATTCGCCGTAGTGATGTGCATTACTTCTCCCCATCATGAAAGCCCCTACAAAAGAGCCAGCCAGATCATTGTTCCCACCGACACTCCGGGATTCAAATTATTAAGAAATATCCCTGTCATGGGTGAAAAAGGAGAGGGCTGGCTGAGCCACGGTGAAGTATTGTTCGATAGTTGCCTGGTACCACAAGGCAACCTGCTGGGAAAAGAAGGTGAAGGTTTTGCCATGGCACAAGAGCGCCTGGGCCCCGGACGTATTCACCACTGTATGCGATGGATAGGCATCAGCGAACGAGCCCTTGAAATGATGTGCCAAAGAGCCGCCACCCGTTCTCTGGGACCGGGAAAATTACTGGGACACAAGCAAAGCGTGCAAAACTGGATAGCCGAAAGCAGGGCCGAAATCGATGCCGCACGCCTGATGGTACTCAATACAGCCCGTAAGATAGATGCAGAAGGAGCTTACGCCGCCCGAATGGAAGTCTCCGTCATAAAGTTTTTTGTAGCCAAGGTTTTGCAACAGGTTCTGGACAGAGCTATACAAGTACACGGCGGACTGGGAATGTGCGACGATCTGCCACTGGCCTTCTGGTTTCGGCATGAAAGAGCTGCCCGTATTTACGACGGAGCTGACGAAGTCCACAAAGAACGCGTTGCCAAATACATGCTCAAAAGTTATTTGCCCGCAAAAAACAGTTGAATATGACTACTGAACCCTCATTGGATCAAGCGAGCCCGGTAAGAAGTGGAGAGGAACTTCCTCTCGAAAAATTGCAACAATTTTTGTCTGCTGCTTTTGCAGAGGATAACAATACCTCCCTCAAAGTCAAACAGTTTCCCAAAGGCTTTTCCAATCTTACCTACCTGATCGAGTGGGGGCAAAAGGAGTACATCCTTCGAAGACCTCCTTTCGGTGCCAATATCAAAAGCGCACACGATATGGGAAGGGAGTTTCGCATGCTCAGCAGGCTAAAACCTGTTTTTCCAAAAGTACCCGAACCTGTCATTTATTGCGAAGATTCCGAAGTAATCGGCGCTCCCTTCTACCTGATGGAACGCGTGAAAGGAATCATACTCAGAGCAGGCATGCCCCCGGAAAAGTACCCGGATCCCAATGCCATGCAGGGCATTGCAAAAAGCTTTATTGAAAACCTCGCCCGGCTCCACAGCCTCAACCTGAAAGCCAACAACCTGATGGACCTCGGAAAACCCGAAGGCTACGTGCAGCGACAAATAGAAGGCTGGGTAAAACGCTATGGCGCATCCCAAACCCACGACATTCCCACAATGACCTTTGCCGGAGAGTGGCTGCTGACCAATATCCCAAACTCAGACACCAGTGCCCTGATCCACAACGACTACAAATACGACAACCTGGTCCTGGATCCGGACGACATCACACAAATCAAAGCTGTACTTGACTGGGAGATGGCCACTTTGGGAAATCCTCTGATGGACCTGGGAACCAGCCTGGCTTACTGGGTAACTTCCGACGACCCTGAGTTCATGAAAAACCTCAACCTCAATATCAGCCACCTGCCCGGCAATCCCGACCGCAGTACTTTGGCCGAATGGTATTTCCAAGCTTCCGGTACAGCACCTACAAGTCTTATTTTTTATTACGTCTTCGGCCTTTATAAGATTTCAGTCATCATACAGCAAATATACTACCGCTACGAGAAGGGATTTACCCAGGATCCCCGCTTTGCTCATATCATCGAAGGAGTAAAAGCTTATGGCAAAGCAGCATCACTGGCCATCGAAAAGCAGCAAATGGATAGATTATTTTGAAGTACCCATTGAGGCTTTGCAGGAACTCCCGCAAACACGGCTTTCCCGCAAAGCCTGTATAGCGAATTCTGAAAACGAGGGCTTGCTCCATTAGCAGCACTCTTGGATGCTGAATAGTTATGTATAAAGTTTTTCAGAACCTGAAACCTAAGGTCATCAACAACTTACTCACTGCCACATCGTTATTAACCAACTGGTTGACACCATCGGACGTGTTATAAGGAAGATAGGTATTTTGAACTTTACCAAAACGGTAAGCCAGGTCCAGAAAATATCCCTGCTGTACAATGCCTGCACCAAACGACCAGGTGTGATTTACGGTATCATCACCGTCTATTGCAGAAGGCAAAAAGGCAGTTCCTCCCCTGAAGCGCATGATATCATAGGCAAATTCCGCTCCCAAACGCACATTTAGCACCGGTTTGAAGGTTCCGAGAATAGCGTTGTTTACTGCGCGTTGCTCCGTGGGAAAATTGTCATAATTGAAGGAGGCTCCGCTGTAATCGACATATTCTATCTCTCCGCTAATAAAACCATACTTGCTGATGATCACAGCTGCACTGCCTGAATAACGCCAGGGAGTGCGCAGTTTGTAATTGAAATATCCGTCGGGCGATTCTCCGGCTGCTTCAATAACTTCTCCGTCCTCCACCGTGTACTGGTAGTCCATATCACTTGTAAAATTGTCTTCCAGGCTGAAATAAGTAGGAGAATGTACACTCATACCCAGTCGAAAACTCTGGACCGGACGAAAGATCATACCCAGTTTAAAATTTATCCCGGTACCTGTCGTGTTGAGGTACTCGCGGTAGGAAAGATTGTCAAAATAGGGAATGGCTCCATCTGCTCCTTCTCCTGTATCTTCTTCTGCATAGGTCTTCGTCTGTGTAAAATTCAAAAAAGGTACTCCCACACTCAGTCCTATCATCACCCTTTCTTCAAGGTTTCCGGCAAAAGCGAAGGTCAGTTCATTAATAGATCCATCACGGGCTACAAATTGCTGCCGATAAATAGGTTCTCCATAAGCAAACTGATAGTCTGTTTCAAAAGTACCATCTTCATCAAGATCGTACACAGCCTCTGCCTCTATGGCTACACCTGCCCCAAAAGGGTTGTAGTTGTCAGAACTGTTTGCCTCTTCAACAAACTGATCTGTAATGGACCCTACAGACGTCCCGTCGAAAAAAAAGTTCTGGTTGAAGTTCTGTAACCTGTTCATACCCATCCCAAAATTAAAAGACGACCATTTGTCGCTTTTGGGATCCGAATAAACGATGATTCCGAAATTGCTAAGGTTGAAATTAGATGCCGTTTCGCGAGAACGTAGTCCCTCCGGATCATTGCTGAGCCAGGAATCCGTGGCATTTCCCACAAAAGAAGGAGAAATCGTAAATACGGATCTTCTGTTGAGGGCAATCCCGGCAGGGTTGGTACTCATCACTGCGAAATCTGTTCCCAGTGCCCCCAGTGCTCCTCCCACTGCCATTGTCCTGGCAGTGCTGTTGATCTCAAAGTTTGAGTATCGATAAGCGTCGAAAGCATTTTGGGCAAAGAGAGAACCTCCTAAACAGAAGGCCACCCATCCATATAGTTTGAAAAGTTTCATCAAGTTAATTGGTTGTTGTTACGTAGTACTACTCGTTTTTCTTACGACTTCCTCCGGAAGAAGAAGACCTGGTTGCTGAACCGCTGCTGACATTGGGTCTTGACGGAGCGCTGATAGAAGGTCTGCTTGCCGGACTGCTGCTTCGCGGAGCACTCATTCTGGGAGTACCAAAATTACTTCGCTGAGGCTGTGTTCTGCTTGGTGAGCCATTATTGAAACCGGAACTTCTATTTGGCGTCCTGGTACTCGGGCGATATACATTGGGCGTTCTCTGCTGCTGGCCGGCTCCCGGATTTACCCTTGAAGGGGTATTGCTGCGGGTGTTCCTGCTGCGGTCAAAGTTACTGCCTCTGAAAGTACGGGAATCTGAAGGATTGACAGCCGAAGGACTTCTTCGGGTATCGATCTCACTGCTTCGACCGGTAGCTCTCGGGTTGTTGCGCCCGGAAACATTTGGAGAATTGACATCAGGACTGTTGCGGATAACACCTGCTCTGTCCATAGGCCTGTCAGGATTCAGTCCACGGCTATTGCTGTAAGATTTTCTACCCAGAGCCCGATCCGTCTGGTCACCCGGAGTATCTGAGCGCAATCGTGGAGAATTGCTTCTCGGCACATTGGTAGCTGCGTTGGATCTTGGACCGTAGTACACTTCTCTCTGGCGAACATCATTGTTATAAACGTTGTAGGTTACGTTGTTGAACGTATTGTAGTTGTAACCATATCCCCAGGAGGGCGTGAAGTAAAACGGAGAACTAAAGCCATACGGATTCCACATGGATCTGTTGAGCCAGGCAGAACGACCAAATCCGAAAGAAAATGAAAATCCTGAGCGATAATAAGAAGGACTGTACCAGGGATCTGCCCAGGTATTCCAACTATTCCATCCAAAAGAGTTGTAAGGATTGATCCCAGCCCAGGTATTGAAACGAAGAGAGTTTCTCCACACATTCCTTCTGTAAAAACTCCTGTAAGCATAGGGATCATCATAGATCAATACCGTCATACCCGGAGTAAAGAAAGGATCGTAGTAAGACATATCCACATAGAACGGATCGAAGAAATTGAAGCCGTATAGCGGTCTATGGAAACGTCGTATACGGGAAGTGTAGTAATAATCGTAGTCTTCCTCGTTGTAATAATAATCATCGTCTGCCGCATATTCCTCATCATAACCTTGCTGTGCATACACGCTTTCCTGCGTACTTACCGTTTTACTTGCGCGAGAGGGGTCGTAGTAAAGATCATCATAAACTTGTGCGAAGCCGGAAACAGCAAAAAACAACAGTGCCGACAATAACAATATCTTATTTTTCATAGCGCATTTTTTTTCGTATTTACAATACTCATTCGACATTACAACATCCAAATTATTACATTTGTGCCTGAATTTTTGTTAAAGGCGCATTAAACCCTGAAAAAGCGGGTGTTAAAATTATCTCAATGCAGACTTTAACAACTGTTAAATGTAAATTTACGAAATTTTCGCATTGTAGTTCTACATTGTACTTCAAAAGCAACAACAGTCATGGCTAAGGAAATCACAGGAATGAGCGAAGACTATTCGCAGTGGTACATAGATATTGTTAAAAAAGCAGGTTTGGCAGACAACTCTGCCGTGAGGGGCTGCATGGTAATCAAACCCTATGGCTTTGCTATCTGGGAAAATATGCGCGACCAACTGGACCGCATGTTCAAGGAGACAGGCCACGTTAACGCCTATTTTCCACTCTTCATACCCAAAAGTTTCCTCAGCAGAGAAGCTGATCACGTAGAAGGTTTCGCCAAAGAGTGCGCTGTAGTTACCCACCACCGCCTCATGAACGCACCAGACGGCAGCGGTGTGGTCGTAGATCCGGAAGCAAAGCTGGAAGAAGAATTGATCGTCAGACCTACTTCCGAAACCATTATCTGGCATACATACAAAGACTGGATCAACTCCTATCGGGATCTGCCTCTGTTGATCAACCAATGGGCCAACGTAGTTCGTTGGGAAATGCGTACCCGCCTCTTCCTCCGAACAGCAGAGTTTTTATGGCAGGAAGGTCATACCGCTCATGCCACCAGAGAAGAAGCCGTAGCAGAAGCAAAGTTGATGCAGAAAGTTTATGCACAATTTGCAGAAGAATATATGGCCATGCCAGTGATTCAAGGCTATAAAACCGCCAACGAACGTTTTGCAGGAGCCGAAGATACGCTTACCATAGAAGCATTGATGCAGGATGGAAAAGCACTGCAAGCAGGTACCTCACACTTCCTGGGACAAAACTTTGCCAAGGCTTTCGATGTGAAGTTCCTGGATGAAAACAACAAGGAATCCTATGTGTGGGCTACTTCCTGGGGAGTTTCTACCCGACTGATGGGTGGATTGATCATGACCCACTCCGATGATGATGGATTGGTCATTCCACCAAAACTGGCACCTACCCAGGTAATCATCGTACCTATCCCAAAACCTGCAGCCGAAATTGACGAGGTAGCTGAAAAAATCATGAAAGCACTTCGAAGCAAGGGCATCTCTGTAAGCTATGATACAGATATGAAAAAACGCCCGGGATTTAAGTTTGCCGAACATGAATTGAAAGGCATCCCGGTGCGAATTGGCATTGGCAAAAGAGACCTGGAAAACAACCAGGTAGAAATTGCCAGAAGGGATACCAAGGAGAAATCCATGCAAAATCTGGATGGAATAGAAAACTATGTCGAACAACTCCTGGCTGATATCCAGCAAAATCTGTTCGACCGAGCGCTGCGCTACCGAACCGAACACACCACCCGAGTGGACAATTTCGATGATTTCAAAGAAGTTCTGGAAAGCAAGGGCGGCTTCATTGAAGCACATTGGGACGGAACTACCGAAACAGAACTCAAAATCAAGGAGCTTACCAAAGCTACCATCCGCTGTATCCCTAATGATGTGGTAGAGGAACCCGGCAAATGCGTACTAACCGGCAAGGATTCCAAACACAGAGTACTTTTTGCAAAAGCGTATTAAATACACAAAAAGTGGTCAGCCAAAACTACTGTATGGTTTTGGCTGACGCTTTTACGAATCAAGAGTCTTTCTTTACTTTTTCTTTGGAATCACAAATGGCGCTTCCAGCGCAGAAGGTTCCACTCCCTTCTTAGAATCTGCCACCATCTCTTCTACCTTTTCCATCAGTTTCGCGTTGTTGATCACAATACCATCCTTTATGGTATGACTGATTCCACCCTTTCGGACCATGTTTCCATCTTTGTCAAGTGTCAAAGCACCGAAAGAATACATGAAGCGCAGGTTATACAAGGGACTCGCATCTACAATGATGAGGTCCGCGGCATAGCCCGGTCTTACCAGGCCTAGTTTTTCCTGACGTAACGTCTTGGCACTGTTATGTGTAGCAGCCTTCAACACCTCCAGGGTGTGCAAGCCGGTTTCCCGCATCAACTGCAATTCTCTGATATTGGAAAAACCAGGGGTCGCAAAGATGTAATTGTCGTCAGTACCGTAAGCTACGCGCCCCCCACGTTTGTTGAATTCATAAATCAGGTCTCCCCAAAGGTCGAATGCATAAGTCCAGTAATATTCATCATCAGAAGTCCAGTCATAGTGGTAAGCTCCGTGATAGTTGGGATCAGGCCCATTCCAGCGAATCAAAGCCTGGTGGGTATATTTTTCGTGCCAGGGAAGGCTTCCCGCCCGCAACAGATCTCGATTGGCCTCATATACCACACGGGTAGGAAGCATGGTTACGCCGTATGCTACCAGTGAATCTGCCACCTCCGTCAACAATCGCTCTTTATTGGCTTCCAGCCAGACATGACCGGCCTGTCGGAATCGCTCACTCTCATCATTGAAATTGTAATTCCTCGAAAAGTCCTGTACCGTGCGATCCAAAGAGGATTCAGCATAAGCATAATGGTGTTCTATCATGGTCACTCCCAAGCGGGCAGCATCTACTGCATGGGTGACCGAAGTGGTACTTGGCGGAATGTGATAAGTAGTAATGCCACCTGCTGCTGTTACTGCCTTGCAAACAGCTCCCAGCAATTCCTGGCTCCAGCCCAGATCACCTACATTGACTACATGAGCCCCCTTTGCAACCATCTCCTGAGCAATTTGCATGGCATTTTTAGGATCTTCAATAAATTCCCGGTCGTGCCCTGTTTGCTGACCCCAGTTCCAAATGGGAAACATCCGAGGAGCCAAAATTTCATTGGCATCGCTCCTTTTTGCTTCAGCAATGGCATTTTCAAGGCCACGGTCAGGTGCCGGAACAAGAGTAGTGACCCCATGGGCCAACTTCAGATAGTAAACGTATTCAATCGGCATGGGCTCCTGGCGAAGGTGCATGTGCAGGTCAATCATACCAGGCATGACATACTTGCCGGTAGCATCTATGACCCTGTCTCCGCTAACCCGCTCAACTGCTCCTCGTCGCTTGGCAGTAACAGGATCGAAAGGAATCATATCCGCTATCTTGTTGCCCTCAATAACGATGTCATAAGGCCCTACTGGTGGACCTCCATGGCCGGGCAATACCATAGCGCCACGGATAACCAGCCTTTCATAAGGTCCGTCGGCTAGATCGCCAAAATTACTTTGTGCAAATAGGGGCAAAATACCCAGGCAAAGTGCCAGAACCAGAGTGCCGGCCACTTTAGAAAAGAGACTTGTCATAAAGATTAGATTTTGTAGAAGCTGCCTCCGGATTAGATTTGAGCTAGCTTCTGAAGTCAGTAATTCGCTTTCAATCTGTTGAAAGATACCAACTTTTGAGTAAAATTCGTGATACGAACTGCTCTTATTTACAGCTGTTGAGTACCAATTGTCGGTAAAAGCGAATCATAGCTGTATAGTCCTCCCGGGAGATGCGTTCGTCGTTTCCGTGAAATTGAGTTAATTCCTCGTTTTTTAGCCGTAACGGCATGAAGCGATAAGTTCCTTTGGCCAATTCTTGATAATGCTTGCTGTCGGTCCCTGCAATTACCAGACCCGGAGCTACTACCGCATCTGGAAAAATTTCCCTGATGGTTTTTTCCAGTACCCGAAATCCAAGCGTTTCGGTAGAAGAAACAGGAGAAGGAGGGGTGTGGTCTTCTGCACCCTCCACGCTGATTTGAATGCGCGGATCATCAATGACTTGCTCTACCCGCTCTCCGACACTCTCCGGTGTATCGCCCGGTAAAATCCGAAAATTGATGCTAGCCTGAGCCCTGGCGGGCAAAACATTGGATTTTACTCCTGCACGGAAAATAGTTGGTGCAATCGTTGTGCGTATCATGGCATTGGTACCGGGATTGTTCTCCAGCTGATGAATGATGATACCCTTGCTGAGCCAGAGGTTGGCTAAGGCAACTTTATTAGGAAGCGGCGACTCAGGGCCAATATAATCCAACATTAGTCGGGTAGCACCATCCAATCTGGCAGGAAAAGGGTTTTCCTGGAGTTTGTTAATGGCAGAGGCCAATATTCCTACAGCTGTCATCGCAGGAGGTCGGGAAGAATGGCCTCCCTCTGTATTTACCTCCAGGTTGAGGGTGAGCATCCCCTTTTCTGCTATGCCAATTACCGCCAGTGGCTGCTCCAACCCACCTCCACCATCCTCTACCAACAACATGCCTTCGTCTAATACATATTCGAATCGAATGTTCTTGTCAGCAAACCACCTTGCCATGGCTGCCGCTCCTGCTGAACCTCCGGTTTCTTCGTCGTGCCCAAAAGCAAAAAAGACCGTTCGATTAGGCTGATACCCTTCTTCCAACAATAGCTCTACAGATTCCAGGATGGCCATGAGGGAACCTTTGTCGTCTATGGCACCTCTTCCCCAGATGGTCGTGTCGTCCAATTTTCCCGCAAACGGCGGGTGAGTCCAATGCTCCAAACTTGCAGAATCCGGTGGAACCACGTCCTTGTGTGCCATCAGAAGCACAGGTGACAAGGTAGACTGCTTGCCCGGCCACTCCAGGATGGTCGAAAGTCCGGCAATAGTGGTGCGACGGAGCAGAGAATCTGTCAAAGGGAAATGCCCTGCAAGAAAAGTATCAAAAGCTAAAAAAGCCTGCGTATCTATGGGCAACAATGAGATGGTTGGGTAGCGAATAGCTGCTGCAAGCCTTTCGGCAGCACCGGCAATAGGTTCCGGTAGGTCGGGAATGTCAACCTGTATCTGGCGGGAAGTGAAGGAGAGTGTTCTGATGCTGATTATACCAATCAGCAAAACGAATCCCGTCAGCCCCCACTGGAGCAACCTGTATTTTCGAGCCCTGGCCATATTGGGGTATGTCTTATTCGTCGTTTTTCAAGAGGTTGAGCAGGTATTCGCCATAACCGCTCTTGATGTATTTCTGGCCCAACTTTTCCAGCTGTCCGGCATCGATGAAGCCCATTTCATAAGCCACTTCTTCAATGCAGCCGATTTTCAAGCCCTGCCTCTCTTCAATTACCTGAATGAATTGCCCTGCCTGCATCAGAGAATGGTGCGTCCCGGTATCCAGCCAGGCTACTCCTCTACCCAATACCCCTACCTTTAGCTTCCCTGCCTGCAGGTAGTATTTGTTGACATCCGTAATTTCATACTCTCCTCGGGCACTGGGCTTCAGGTTACGGGCTATTTCCACCACCTGATTGTCATAAAAGTACAGCCCGGGCACGGCGTAATTGGATTTTGGCCGGACCGGTTTTTCTTCTATAGAAATCGCATTGAACGTTTTATCAAATTCCACCACTCCGTATCTTTCCGGGTCTGCAACCCGGTACGCAAAAACAACTCCACCGTCAGGATCTACACTTTCCTGCAACAACTCCGACAAACCATTTCCGTAAAAAATATTGTCTCCCAAAACCAGTGCTACACTATCATCCCCGATAAAATCAGCCCCAAGCACAAAAGCCTGAGCCAGCCCGTTGGGTTCAAACTGTGGCACATAAGAGAAGGCACACCCCAGCTCACTCCCATCTCCCAACAATTCCCGAAATCTCGGCAACTCAGACGGAGTCGATATAATTAGAATTTCCCGGATACCCGCCGATAAAAGGGTAGAAAGCGGGTAGTAAATCATGGGCTTGTCATATACCGGCATCAATTGCTTGCTAACAACAATAGTCAGGGGATAAAGTCTTGTACCGGAACCTCCGGCGAGTATGATACCTTTCATTTTTTCCGGTTTTGTCAGTTTTGCTGGTCTAAGATATGAATTATTCTGATGGCAAGCTCGGAGGGTTTGAAAGGGCGGATCAAAAAATCGGCAGCTCCTGCCTGAAGCGCTTCCATAATTTCCTCTTCCTCTTCCATGTCACCGATCAGCACCACCGGCAATTTTTCGGGAAGATAGTCTTTTGACAATTCCAATAATTCTTTCCCTTTCCAACCCGGCATTTTGATGCTGCCGACAATCAGATCGGGCTTCTTTTCTTCCAGTTTCAGCAAGACCTCTTTCCTGTTTTTGGCCCATTTTATTTCAAGACCGTGTTTTCTGAGCCGGAATTCCAGTGCCGTAAACAACACTTCTCCTCCTTCGCAAATCAAGATTTCTTTCATGGTATATTTTTTGGGGTTCGGTCTATGTTTGTTTGCTCCGAACTCAGCTAATATGCTGGTGAGGCAAAAAAATAAAATTTGCCTTTTGCTCTTCAATCAAAAAAAGGCAGAAAAACTCTTGCGGATCCTTAAAGACAGCCTTGAAATCCTCCAGTTTTTCATCGGTAATGATCTGGCGAGCAGCAAATTCTTCCAAAGTAGAGGCATTGATTAGCCAGGAACCCGGATTGCTGCTTTCGCTGGCAATGGGAACTCCCAGTTCAATGGCATGGTCGCGCTGAAAAACCACAAAGATGGGAAAGGAAGATACATCCTGATCCATGATGGTCTGGCTGGTCTTGATCAGAAGGTCTTTGATGTGCCTGATGTCTTCGCCGAGTTGCTCAAATTGTTTGTCCATATTCTGCAAATCTAGCCAATCTCTTTTTTTAATTGCAATAGGGCCACATTTTCTATGTGGTGGGTATGAGGAAACATATCTACCGGTTGTACCTTAACGACACGGTATTTTTCCGATAGCAACTGCAAGTCCCTGGCTTGTGTCGAAGGGTTGCAACTTACGTAAATTACCGAAGGGCTTTCGAGTTGTAATAGAATATCTATCACCTTGGGATGCATGCCTGCCCGTGGTGGATCAGTCACCAACAAATCCGGTTTGCCGTGTTTTTCTATAAACTCCTCACTAAGGATATCTTTCACATCGCCCGCATAGAAAGTTACGTTGTCAATTTCATTCAAAGCAGCGTTTTCCCGGGCATCATCTATGGCCGCTTCAATTTCTTCCACACCCACTACCTGCTTCGCACCTCCTGCAAGGTACAGCGCTATGCTGCCAAGGCCTGTGTATAAATCATAGACATTTTCTGTTCCCTGCAAACAGGCAAAGTCTCGCACAATGCGATACAGATTTTCCGCCTGGCGGGTATTGGTTTGAAAAAAGGATTTGGGCCCGATGCGGTAACGCACATGATCGAGCTTCTCTTCAATGTATGGCAAACCGGCAAACAGATGCATATCCAGGTCAAGTAGAAAATCGTTTTTCTTGGCATTGACACAGTAGTAAAGACTCGTTATCTGTGGAAATGCTTCCTTTATGGCATTCATCAATACAGGTATGGCTTTTTCATTGCCGTCATTGATGCTCATAATTACCATGACCTGCCCCAGAGTAGTTACCCTCACTACCATATTACGCATCCAGCCTTTTTGTGCACGGGGATCGTAAAAAGTATATCCCTGCCTGTCGGCAAAATCCCGGACAAAATTTCTGATGGCATTGGATGGCTCATCTTGTAAAAAACATTCGCTGATAGGGATGATCTTGTCAAATGCCCCTGCTATGTGAAAACCTGCTACGTTTTCTTCATTGCTCTCCCCGGCAGAAATCTCCGCAGGAGTCAACCACTTTTTGTTGCAAAAAGCAAATTCAAGCTTGTTGCGGTAATAAAAAGTATACTCTGCACCCTTGATAGGGTACTTTTCTGCAATGTCTATTTTTCCAATGCGCTCCAAAGCATCGTACACTACTTTTTCCTTATGAGCCACCTGAGCTCCATAATCCAGGTGTTGCCACTTACAGCCCCCACAAAATTCGAAATGACTGCACCGGGGTTCCACCCGATCAGATGAATATTCATGTATCGTTTTGGCAATGCCCTCCTGAAAACCCTTACGCTTTCGCAATACCAATACATCTGCCAGGTCACCGGGTACAGCTCCCTCCACAAATACCACCTGCCCTTCTTCATCACGGCCTACTACCCGCCCCTTATCGGCAATACCGGTAAGGCGGACCTTTTCTACTAATTTGGGTTTTCTTTTCCTCATAATTGGCTTTGATATATGAATAAAATACTACTAATCTCTAAACAGTTGAATTACCATTTCATTTTCAACGATTTAAGACAATGTAATCGTGAACCAAGGTCTTCAGGAAAGCCGGTTTGTCCGCCGGAATTTCCCGGATATCAAGTACCTCTCTCAAGCGCTCTATCAACTGCTCCATAGCTTCTTTGTGTGCCCGGTTGGGAAATGCATAATAACGGGCCAGGGTATTTCTGACCAGCAATACATCTGCTTCGCTTAACTTATTCACCTGCAAATAAACAGGTTTATGGTCTTTCAATCGCTGAAATTCCAAAAATTGCTGCAATTGTATTTCCGGCTTGCGCCGAAATTTAATGACGACCGTACCTGCCGTAATGTCTCCCAGGCGTTGTTTGTCAGGAGTGGAGCTGATCAAAAAACTACCGATAACGCCCAGAGAACCCAGCGTATCAATCAGATGAAAAAAAGTACGCAGCAAGTAATCTCCTGCTGCTGCAGGCCTCCCATCTCTCCTGATCACCTTAATACCTGTGATGTACTTACCGGGAGTTTGCCCGTTTCCCAGGTTTTCTCCTAAAAATTGATACAAGAGCAACATTGGGATAAACAAGAACTGAAATACCAGGGAATCTCCAAAATTAAGGCTGCGTTCCAGGTTCCAGACAAACAAGCCCAGGTAACAAAGCGTTACGATGGCAGCATCCAATCCGAGTGCGAGCAAGCGATCCCGAAAGGAAGCCAATTCATAGCTGATGGTGACGTGTTGCGCTGTTTGTACGTGAATTTGCTGCATAAGTCCGGAAAAGTCTCTCCTTTTTTTGATGTATAAAAGTAACTTGCGAACAAAGAAATTTATTCTTTAACTGAAGATACTCCTATTGTAAAATTCAGCATGAGGGAAACAGACTTTATTCGTCAAAATAGTGAAAAGTGGGGGGAATTGGAAGAAACCATTGGAGGGGGATCCAACGAACCCGAAAAACTGTACGATCTGTTTGTCGGAACCATGGACGATCTGGCTTATGCCCGGACACATTATCCCAACCGGTCAGTAAAGCGATACCTCAATGAACTCGCCCAACACCTCTTTATCCGAGTATACAAAAGTGGGCACAGGCCCTTCGCTGCTATCAGGCGTTTCTGGCTAAGCGAACTACCTCTTGCAATTTATCAGGCTCGCCCCGAATTTTTGTTTTCCACCCTCGTTTTTCTGCTGGCTATTGGCATAGGTGTGCTGTCAAGTGCCATTGAGCCTGATTTTATCCGGGTCATTCTGGGAGATTCGTATGTAGATATGACACTTGAAAACATAGATGCAGGAGACCCCCTGGCTGTTTACAAAGACAGTGACCGCCTCGCCATGTTTGTAGGCATTACCACCAACAACTTGCTGATTGCTCTAAAAACCTTTGTGTATGGTATCCTTTTTGCCGCAGGCTCCATCGTTATTCTCCTGCAAAATGGCATCATGATAGGTACTTTCCATTATTTTTTCGCGGAGCGGGGATTGCTTACAGAAACACTGCTGACCGTATGGATCCACGGCTCATTGGAAATATCCGCCATTGTAATTGCAGGAGCGGCCGGAATTGCCATGGGTAAGGGGTGGATTTTCCCCGGTACTTTGTCAAGGGCACAGTCATTTCGGCGCTCTGCACGAAAAGGTCTGAAAATCATGGTAGCAATCATCCCTGTATTCATCCTTGCCGGACTTCTGGAAGCCTACCTCACTCGCTATACAGCCACTCCCAACTGGATCAGAGCTGTTTTTATCACAACCTGCTTCTCTTTTATTGCGACGTACTTCATCTGGCTTCCACGAAGGGTAGGAAGAAGATACCGGGGCCACGCAGCGCCGGAATTCCGCCAGGCAGGTAATCGCCCGCACGAAATACGCCGGGATCAAATAAAAACTGCCGGACAGGTTTTTCAGGAAGTTTTCATTTTTTTTGGCCAACACCGGCTACAACTACTCCGCCTCAACCTGCTACTTGCACTGGCCTATATGCTGGTTCTTTTTTTGGGCACAGCCCGGCTTCCTTCTCAAATTCTCCGTTTCCCGGATTACCTATTTGGTACTTTCAATAGCATGGAACAACTATTTGGTCCCGCCAGATTCCCGGAATTTCCCTTACTGCTCATCCCGCTGATGGCCTTCCTGCTGCTCAGAATCAGCAACTTATTGTACCCCATCAAAAGGGACGCACAAAAAAGTGAAAGGCAAAAGGAAACCCTTCACCGCGCTTTCAAGGCATTGGTAAGTGCCTCCGCCCTAATTCTGGTGATCCGAAGCAATGACTGGTACACAAAGCTGCTGTTGGTATCTGTTTTCCCCTCCATACTTTTTTGGTATTATGTCATGATTGCTGAACAGCTTTTTCCACTCCGTGCACTAAGCAGAACCGTACATTTACTGCAACACGCAACAGGAAGGTTTCTCAGCCTCTCTCTGTCAATTGTGCTCATGGGCTTATTGCTTTTATTGTTTACTGAAGCTACCCTGATGGCGTTTGTCATGGACTGGGTGAAGTGGATTGTTGACCTTTCCCCTGACATGAACCTTGAAACAAATATCGTTTTTCGGGTTTTTATCAGTATTTTTATACTGATTTTTATTTTCAATGCTCTATTCATCGGAACGGCCTTTTCTTATCATTCCATTGTAGAAATAGCAGATGCCGGATATTTGAAAGCAGAAATAAAAAATTTAGGGCGGCAAAAGCAAATAAAAGGTCTGGAAAGAGAATAAACACCCGGAAAATGAAACCAATTCTTGTCGTATATCTGGGTCTGATTACTGCCTGTTTTCTGGGCGCACAGCCATTAGAAAACCCTATTGGTGTTCCTCTGGACCGAAGCCACTGGGAATCACTTCGACAAACAATGAATTTCGATGTTGCTCCTTCGGGCAAAAACCAACAAAACCCTGAAAAAACCAATTCCTCCGCTCACGAGACCTCGGCAAAAGAAGAAAGAAGGCTGATTCCCGAAAAGCTCCAAAAGCCGCTCAAAATCGTTGCCTGGATATTTTTTTCGGCATTGCTGCTATTACTGGCATACCTTTCACTCCGCTATATTAAATTGTTCAACCTGTTTCAACAGAAAAAAGTCAGCGAACAAGATGCCTTCAGTTGGGTTGATCGCATTCAAAAAGAATCAGAGTTACTGGCAGCAGATTTGAGCAAATGGTTGGAACTTGCCTTGGAAAAATCAGACTATCGCATGGCAATACGTCTGAACTACCTCAAAATCCTCCAGGCCCTTGCCGAAAAGAACCTCATCAGCTGGGGTCATAACAAGACCAACGAAAATTACATACAGGAACTCCAGGAACAAGTGCTACAATCAAAACTGACCGGGCTGACTGTCATTTTTGAAAAAATATGGTACGGCAATAAGATCATTGGCAAGGAAGACTACGATCAATTGGTCAAATCTTTCCTGATCATGCTTAAGGACATCTCTGGTTTCGAAAGAGCAGGTGCATGAATGCAAAAAGGATTGCTGCAGGAGTCCTGTTGGCCGCCTTGCTAGTATGGCTTGTGCTGCAATTCAGAGCCGAAACACTTGTGCTCAATTGGCGGGAAACCTATACTGCCAACAGCAGGGAACCTTATGGTACTTTCCTTTTGTATGAATTGATCAAACAAACTGCAGCGCCTGAAACTTTCCATACGCTCTCTGCCACAGACTCCTTTACACTACCCGATAGCTTTGCTCAGGCACTGTACCTTTTTACCGGTCGGTTTTTCGAGCCGGACGCTGAGCAGGTGGAAACACTGCTGAATATTCTCTGCGAGGAGACGGATATTGCCGAGATTGAGCTGAAACTCGATGGATTCAAGATGAAGGTTCGCCGCAGCACCGAGGGCCTGGCAGCCACGGCTGCTCCGGCTGCCGCACCAGCTGCTGTGGCAGCACCCGCACCGGCACCAGTGGCTGCTTCGCCGGCAACAGCGTCGT
>JALQTV010000300.1 GCA_023268675.1 Saprospiraceae bacterium
AAGCTCCGTATTTTTTGCACAGGGCTCCGATTTGCGGCAAATCATTCATCACTCCGATCTCATTGTTGGCATGCATCAATGACACCAGCGTAGGTACATCATCGGATTGAAGGACATTTTCCAATTCTTCAAGGCTAATCCGTCCTCTTCCATCCACTCCAAGCAGTACGACCTCTGTATCCCGGTATTTTTTCAGATAATCCAAACTATGAAGCACACAATGATGCTCTATCGGCGAACTCACAATTCTCTTGACCCCAAGGTCGCGCACGGCTCCTTTTAGTACCATATTGCTCGACTCTGTGCCTCCGGAAGTAAAAAAGACTTCCCCGATAGAAGCACCTATTGCAGCCGCTACTGATTTTCTTGCTCTTTCTATCGCTGCTCTTGCCTTTCTCCCGTCTGCATGTATTGATGAGGGATTGCCATATAAATCGGACATGGCTTCCAACATGGTAGCGACGACATCCCTGCTCATGGGGGTGGTAGCTGCGTGATCGAAATATACTCTCTGACTCATATACTTGTAGTAAGGGGTAAATTAAACCATTCTTCCACCATCTCTTTCTCTTCCAGGTGGGGAAGCTTGCATACAAATTCATTCGTCTTTCTTATGTACTCATAATCCATCGCCCACGCTTCGTGGTTCGCTGCCAGTTCAATGATCGCATTGATAATGAATTGCATTTCTTCATCTGTCATTACTGGGTGCAGCGACAGTCTGATCCAACCCGGCTTTTCGGACAAATCGCCATGGCTTATTTTGTCTGTAATGTTTTGAGAATATTGCTGTGAAACGTGCAGAAGATAGTGCCCGTATGTCCCTGCACAAGAACAACCACCGCGAACCTGTATGCCAAACCTGTCGTTGAGCAATTTAACTCCCAGATTGTAATGCAAATTGTCTATGTAAAAGGAGATGGCTCCCAACCTTTCTTTAAGATGGCCTGCAAGGATATGGATATTCGAAATGCCATCCAACCTTTCCCAGATTTGCTCCAGCAATTCTTCTTCCCTGGCCTGAATGTTTTTCACCCCCATTTCTTCCTTCAACTTGATACACAGAGCTACCTTGATCGTTTGCAGAAAGGCAGGAGTGCCTCCATCTTCCCTGCTTTCAATCTCGTCGATGTACTTGTGCCCTCCCCAGGGGTTGGTCCAGTCAACCGTACCCCCACCCGGATTATCAGGCACCCTGTTTTGGTACAATTTTGCATCGAAAACCAGGATTCCGGTGGTTCCCGGTCCGCCCAAAAATTTATGGGGAGAGAAATACAAAGCATCCAGGTGCTCCAGCGGATCCTCAGGGCGCATGACGATCTCAATATAGGGTGCCGAACAGGCAAAATCTACAAAACAAAGCCCCCCTTCCAGGTGCATGATCTTTGCAATCTCGTGATAGGGGGTTTGAATTCCTGTAACATTAGAACAAGAAGTGACGGCAGCTATCTTCGTTTTTCGCGAAGCGTATTTTCCCAGTAATTCCCGAAGGTGATCCAAGTCAACCAAGCCTTCTTCCGTAGGATTGATCACCTCCACATCAGCCAGGGTTTCCAGCCAGGAGGTCTGATTGGAATGGTGTTCCATGTGAGACACAAATACTATGGGCGTTTCTTCTTCGGGCAACTCAACACGAGAGCGGAACTTTTCGTGTACTTTGAGTCCAAGGATGCGCTGAAATTTATTGACCACTCCCGTCATGCCGGAATTGGAAGAAATCAACACGTCAGAAGGCCAGGCTTTGACGTGTTCTTTGATCATGTGCTTCGCCTCGTGATAGGCAAAGGTCATGGAACTTCCCGTAATGGTAGTTTCGGTATGTGTATTGGCCACAAAGGGAGCAAAGTTTTCCAGCAAGCGTCGTTCAATAGGTTCGTACAACCTCCCTGAAGCAATCCAATCGGCATAAATGATCTTTTTTCTGCCATAGGGACCATCGAAATACTGATCTTTTCCGATAATGTGTTCTCTGAATTTTTCGAAATACTTTTCCAGGGGTCTCATGATTGGGATGCTTTGGTTAAATAAAACTATGGAGTGCCTCCTTCATTTCTGCCACCAGGCGGGTAGCGGCTGTCATGTCTGAAGCTTCCGCATAAATGCGGATAATAGGTTCGGTATTGGATTTCCGCAAATGTACCCATCCATCCTCAAAATCAACTTTCAAACCGTCTATCGTAGAACAATTTTCATTGCTGTATCGCTGGTGCAATTTATCCAGTAAAGTATCCAGAGGGAGCGAAGGATCCAGACTTATTTTATCCTTTACCATGCTGTAATTGGGGTATTTTTGCCGCAAGGCAGACATCTTCCCTTTAAAAGCCGCCAGGTGAGACAAAAATAAAGCTATTCCGATAAGGGCATCGCGTCCGTAATGCAAATCCGGAACAATGATGCCCCCGTTTCCTTCCCCTCCAATGACCGCATTGACGGCTTTCATCTGCTGCACCACATTTACCTCCCCCACTGCACTGGCGAAATACTTGCCCCCGCGTCTTTCCGTAACATCGCGCAAAGCCCTGCTGGACGACAGATTGGATACAGTATTTCCCGGGCACTTGCCCAAAACATAATCAGCAACAGCCACCAGCGTATATTCTTCACCAAAAACACTGCCATCCTCACATACAAAGACCAGCCTGTCAACATCCGGATCGACGGCGATTCCAAGGTGAGCATTCTCTTCAAGCACCCTCTGACTCAGATCGCTCAGGTGTTCCGGCAATGGCTCAGGATTGTGGGCGAAATCACCACTCATATCATTGTGAATGCTGATACAACTGCATCCCAGTTGTTCTAACAAGCGGGGAACGGCAATGCCCCCGGTAGAATTGACAGGATCCAAAACCACTTTGAAACCAGCATTGCGGATCGCCTCAATATCTACCAAAGAATGTTGCAGCACTGCTTCAATATGTGTGTCCAAGGCATCAGTTGCCTCTCGATAAGTACCCAAATTGTCAATATCAGCATACACTATCTCTCCTCTTTCAATCAAATCCAGCAAAGCCTCTCCTTCTTCTCCCGAAATGAATTCTCCGGAAGCATTCAATAACTTCAGGGCATTCCATTCTTTGGGATTGTGGCTGGCCGTAAGGATGATTCCCGCCCCAGCTTGTTCTGCCGGCACTGCCATTTCTACCGTTGGCGTAGTCGAATACCCCAGGTCAACTACATCAATTCCCATGGCTCGCAGCGTCTGTATTGCCAGCTGTGCTACCATTTCTCCGGAAATCCTGCCATCACGCCCTATCACCACTTTGAGGGGGACTTGCTCGTTGATCATCCATTGCCCGAAAGCCGAAACACTTTCTACAATATCCCTCGGAGTAAGATTTTCTTTGTACTTTCCTCCGATCGTTCCCCGGATTCCCGAAATTGATTGAATAAGTGCCATTTAATGAATTTTGTTTGTACAAATTTAAAAAAGCTGAGAGATTAGCAGCCATTCAATTTCAAAAGCTTGCTCAAAGAGAACAAACGACTACATGAAAACAAACCCAACGGACGCTGAAAAAAACTGGTACAAAAGGTGGTTTGACTCTCCTTACTACCACCTGTTGTACCAACACAGAACCCATGCAGAAGCCGAACAATTTATTGAAAAGCTACTGGACTTTCT
>JALQTV010000301.1 GCA_023268675.1 Saprospiraceae bacterium
CATCATCCTCAATGACGGTAAAACAGCTCTGATACCTCAGGTTTTGAAAATACACAGACAACTGCTAAATAGAATTGATCATTTTTCCTGAGACAATGCCTGTTTATAAACTTCCAAACACCTTTCCCTCGCAAACTTGTGATCAACCATGGGTTTGACATACCTGGAAGTACCATATTCCGGCACCCATTTTTGTACATAAACCAACTCTTTGTCAAATTTTTCCTGTTGTGAGGTAGGGTTAAAAATCCTAAAATAAGGAGCAGCATCTGTTCCTCCACCCATTGCCCATTGCCACCCACCGCTATTGCTTGCCAAGTCAAAATCCAATAATTTCGAAGCAAAATAAGCTTCTCCAAGGCGCCAGTCCAACAAAAGATGCTTTGTCAAAAAACTGGCAGTGATCATACGCACACGATTATGCATATACCCTGTAGCATTGAGTTCTCTCATTCCTGCGTCAACAATAGGATATCCTGTCTTGCCCTTACACCAGCGCTCGAAATCTTCGGGAGCATCTCGCCATGGGATATGATCGTATGCAGGACGGAAAGCCATATTCACTACCCGGGGAAAATTACCGAGTATCATACTGTAGAAATCTCTCCAGATTAATTCGTTTAAAAACACTGCGTTTAATTCTTTAGCTTTTCGTGCTTTTTCCCGAATGCTGATGGTTCCAAAACGGAAGTGGATTCCCAATTGACTAGTTCCACGAATAGCCGGAAAATTTCTTGTTTTATCATAATTTTTGATGATTCCCTGAGCAACGGTACGGTCTGGAATTGACAAATCCGAAAGTTCAAACCCCATAGCGTCTAAGCTTATCTCAGGAAGTGGGGCTATTTGAAGGAATTTCCCGAAGTTTGCTTTGCAATCATAATACTGTAGTGCGTTCTCATCCTGTTCCAGCTTTTCTAACCACCTCCTGGCGTAGGGGCTAAAAACAGTATAGGGCGTTCCATCTTTTTTGAGAACCTCATCAAATTCAAAAATTACATGATCTTTGCAAGTATTGAAGGGGATGTTATTTTGTTGCAACAACTCACTAACCGCCTTATCGCGTTCTTTGGCATAAGGTTCATAATCACGATTCGTAAAAACGGACTGTACCTCATAAGATGACAAAATTTGAGTAAAAGCCTCTGAAGGAGATCCATAAAAAACCAACATATCTGACCCCAATGCTCTAAGGGACTTTCGTATTTCAGCAATTTCCCGAAAAATAAAAGTCACCCTGGGATCCTGTTTGTCTTCCAGTTTGTCCAGTATGTTACGATCAAAAATAAAAAGCGGCAAAACCGGCCAGGGTGACTGCAGCGCTTCAGCCAAACCATTATTGTCATCTAATCTCAGATCCCTCCTGTGCCAGAAAATGCTTACTTTATGCATAAAATATTTTTTGGGGAAACAAATCACTCAATCTAAAGTTTATTTTTGAAGGTATTTGGATCTTTGCAAAAACAATAATCATGAAAAACCTGCTATTGGCCGCCCTCTTTTTATCCGCACTATTTTCGTCCTGCCAACAGGAGAACTCCGAAGTGAAAGCTATTGCAGCATTAGAAAAAAAAGTTGAAGTAGAGCCATCGGAAGTTCTTGCTAATGAACTAAATGCAATGTATTTGGACTACATCAACCAACACCCTGAAGACAAAAAAAACAATGCTAGTTATCTGTATAGAGCTGCTGCATTGGAATACCGAATGGACAGGTACTCCGGAGCTGCATCTCTGCTAAAAACACTTATTGAAGCATATCCAGGGTCTTCCGTTGTAGCAGAAGGTGCTCATTTACTCGCGAGCATTTATGAAGAAAAACTTCAGGCTCCGGAAGTGGCACAAACAATTTATCAACTTTTTGAAAGGGCATTTCCGAATTATGGTGACCTTGAAAGTATCCGGCAAAAAACAGGCGATATCGCGCTGAATGAGCGTTTAAATAACCTGTACTCTAAGATTTTTGACCCCTCAGAAGGCATGCTTAATCCTGTAACCGGTAATCAATACATTCAATCTATTGAAAACCTGGTAGTACTTTCTCCTGATTACCCCAATGCACCGGAATATTTGTTAAAAGCTGCAGAAACAGCAAGAACAATGCGTTCTTTTAACAAAACGTTGGAATTGTACGCAAAAGTGATGGAAAAATACCCGGATTTTGAGAAAATTCCGCAGGTGAAATTTTTGGAGGCTTTCACCCTTGACAACGACTTGAAGCAGTATGATCTGGCTAAGCTAAAATACGAAGCCTTTCTCAAGGACTTCCCTGATCACGAATTTGTTGACGACACCCGATTTTTGTTAGAAAACCTTGGTAAGTCTGATGAAGCTATCATCAACACCTTTGAAAAGTAATAGATTGTGCTATTGTGAACTGGCTGGTTCAATCTTCTTGATTACTTCAAATACAGGATTTTTTTATCGAAAGGATTAAGTGCAACGCCTTTGACACGAGCTTCTGCCTCCAACCTATACTCTGACCTTACATTTCTGAGTCTTTTGGCGACTTTAGCAAGGCCTTTAAACAAAAGGTTTTGCACTTCGATTTCATCTATTTCGGATTGATAGTAAGTGAAAGGCAAAGAAAAGTCCAGCTCCACCACTTCATTGGCAGGAACCTCTATTTGTTGGTCGGAAGTAAAACTCCCCATTTCATACTCATCTATCAATTTATCCTCACCCTTACCTCTGGAATACCGCTCAATTAATGCAACTTTGATCCTGGTAACTGTTTGGGCTTGCATTGATTGAAAGCGCAATTGTCCTCTCAACAAACCTGAGGATTTGTCAACTTCTTCAGGGAGGATCAATTCCAGTTTGACCCCTTCGATTCCCAACCACTGTTTTACTTTGCCAAGCATACTTCGAATGTTTTCTGAGCCCTAAAAGTGCAGAAAAAATAATCCTGTCTGCCAAAAAAAAGATCAAAGTCTGTGTTTAGCTGACAAAAAACAGACCATTGCTAAACCATTCGTTTCAGCCAGCTTTTTCCGAGGGGCTTTAACCAAGCCTCTTCAAAATCCTTTTTATTATTGACTAGAGTATCGAAAACCAATGTTTGATCATCAATTTTACCTGAAGCATACCAGTCAGCGAAATCTTCTTTGGACAAATTCACATTTTCTCCACCAAGGCGAAGAGTAAATTGCATGCGATCGAATAAGTCTGTTTGAAATTGAACCTCCATTTGCCTTAAAAAGGCTACTGAGGCATCAATAGAACAACCACTCGCATCTGCTTGGCTTTCATCAACCATCAGGACGATAAAACGGTTGTGAAAAACATCGCCAAACGCTTTTAGCTGACGATTGTGGCTAACCCAGTTAGTTGCAAACTTTTTCAGATTCGCGCGTAGTACCACAGCTTCCTCATCTGAGAACCAGCGATTGCTCTGATAAATCCAAACCCTGCTATCATCAGAAAAATTTTCGTATCCGATCATATCTTACTCTGCATTTTGTTGAATGATCAATTCAGCCAAGTCATACACCATGACTTCATCTTGTTTGTCCTTTGCTTTGATGCCATCGCTCATCATTGTCATACAAAACGGGCAATTGACAGCAACTATTGAAGCACCTGTTTCCAGTGCTTCC
>JALQTV010000302.1 GCA_023268675.1 Saprospiraceae bacterium
CGGCAATGTGTATATCGGTTCTCTGAGTCCCGGTTTGTACCTGTTGAAAGTGAGGGATGAAAACGGGGTGAGTGATGTCTTGAAGTTTATGAAAAAATAACCAGTAGCGCTTACAAAGCTACGCTACTTGGGGAGGGGAGCAGTTCCTTGAACCAAAACTGCAGGGTCTTCTCGGTTTCCTCTCTTTCGTAAACCATTTGCCAGTGCATGTGGCATAGGTAGTTGTCCTTTCGTAGATAACCTCTGTTGAGCCAAAATTGATCCAGTGGAACCCAATTCATCGGTCGCCAGGGATCATTTGTGGGGCGGACTACCCCGCAAAAGGTTGCTCCGGCGAAGCCCTGTTGTATTGCCCAGGCCTCTCTGGCCTCGAAAAACTGTACCCCTATTCCACGTCCTCGAAAGGTTTTCTTCAAAACCGACTCACTCAGATAAAAAATACGGCTGACATCTTCTTTATTATCCAGCCAGGGTTGTTGTACCGGTTTTAGCTGCGCGATCAGGGGCATCCCGGTAGAAACACCGACGACCTCATCCCCATCAAAAGCTACGACCAGTATGACTCCATCCGTATCTAAAAAACTTTTCAGGTATTCCTTCTCATACACCAGGCTTCCCTCATACAAATAAGGGTATTCCCGGAAAACTTCTATCCTGAGCTTCGCCAGTTCCTGCAGATACGGTTCGCCATTTTTGCCGGTAAAAGACTCAATCCGGATAGTCATTATATTGTTTTTTGCGACAGCAGGAAATTAATTCCCTGAAAAACTGCCATTTACATCTCCTTCTTTGATTGCAATGAAGGAGGCATCCGTTATGGCTTGTGACTCCAGGGTATAACTATAACTCGAAGTGATGGTTTCCGAATAGGGGTTGGTCGGATTGGCAAATTCCATGTTGGTCGGGATAAAAGTCCAGTTATTGGGTATGTTAAAGGTAGTTTCCAAACTGAGCAACACTTTTTGCATTTTTAGGACATCAATTACGGAAATGTCTCCGGAGTTGTCCACATCTGCTGCCAATAACTGTGCAGGCGAAGTGAATGGTTTGGAACTTTGAATATGCCTGATGACATCCAGCACATCTATCACATCCATCCCCTCGATAGCAGGCCCTTCTCGCTGAAGCTGAACCTCATAAGTACTGTTGAGCGGTAAATCTGCAAACTGAAAGTGCCCTTCTGTATCGGTAATCGTGGTACCGGACACCGCTCCTGAAAGGCTCACCATGATCCCGCCGACGGGTTGCCCCGTGACGCTGTACACATTTCCGGCAATTGTACCGGAAACACCACTAAGGGCCAATCCATGAAGGGTATCCGGATCTGTCCCCAGAGGATCCAGCCATTCCATCAACCGAGTGGAAGAAGAGTCTCCCGCATCCCAGGATACCGCCAGCCTTGCGAAATAAGCTCTGGCACTTTCTCCAAAAACACAGGAATCCTGAAAGCCACCATGCAATTGACCGATAACCAGGTGCCGGTCGTTAAACAAGGAACTTCCTGAAGATCCCAATTGAAAGGTCCCCTCGTTGTAATCCATTTCAAAATGATACCCTGCAGGAGTGGTCACATCGTTGTCCCATTTGATGGGCAGGTTGAATATACGAGCCGGATAATTCAGAAAAGAAATTTTCTTGACATCGCCCACCGGGTGGTGGATATTCACCGCAGAAGTAGGTGCAAAAGCACTGCGATCCCAGCCGTTGAAATACACATTGAACCGCGCAGGGATGGGGTCGCTTATTTCCAGTAGCAGAAAGTCGCTTTCTCTGCGACCCGCCCGGAAATTACAGCCGGTCATGACATTGTAAACAGGTTCGGTCTCGATTGCTGCACACTCATTTTTCTCATAATTGAAATCAAAACGCCACATATCGTATAAGGGAGTGTAGCCATCCTGGCAATGAAATCCGGTCAATACATAAGGAGTGCCGTCCTTGGCAGTGTTGTTCAACAGGTTGCCACTACAAAAACCGGTTCCTTCTTCCAACACCATCATGACGCGACAGATACCCTGTTTTTCGGTCGCCCAGTCATCACCCTGGGGACATCTGACATCGATTTGGCAGGGCCATGAAGCGTCGAAACCAAAATTGAGGGCAATCCGGGGATCTTCCGGAGATTTGAAAGCATAATCTACCCTGAAAATATGAAGTTTGCCCTGACCTGCTACCCTTTGCGGCTCGCGGTACTGAAGTACTCCCTTGTCCGCTGTAAGAAAATCGGTAATCAATTTGGCAGAAGTGTTGTTCCAGGTATGATCCATTTCCTTCAGGTAGTCCCCCGTCCTTTGATTAAAAAAAGAAAGGGTAGCTCCTTCGGGGAGATAAAAATCATCGAAAAGCAAAGCAAGGCCTATGGCACCTTGGGAGGTAATTTCGAGTTGCCACAATCGGTCTCCATTGGGCAATTCTTCCCACACCCCATTTTTGTCGGAACTGATATCGGCAGGAATTGGTAAAGCAATCAGCGGCTCCCTGTCCATGGCGTCCAGAATGGCTTCTTTATCAGGAGCTTTTAACTGGATTTGAGGAATTTGTTTTGGACTGTTTTGGGAGTATGCCGGTTGAATTATCGTCAAAAAAAAGAATACACTTACTGGCAAGTAACGAAAATTCATGGGATTTTTTTGCCGCTAATATAACGTATAAAAAAACAAATGGGTGCTTAAAAAAGCACCCATTTGAATTCTGTCTAGGGTTTGTTTCGTTTGATTGAAACTTTCGGCCTGTTTTGAATCAGGTTGTTGACTGTCATGATTTGATTTTTCACTACCTCATCGAAAGCCTTGCTGGCCTCTTCGGTTTCTTGTTTCAGCGTCACCACGCGCTCTTCCTGTGACGTAGTTGGGGCAGCATCAGCGCTGTCAATCTCCCTCATTCGAGAGCGAATTTCGTCTCTCAAGCGGGGTTTTTGGCGGTAATTCATTCCCGGAGGAGGTCTGCGCCACTCGTTTTGCAGGGTTTCTACTGCTTCTATTGCCTGATCTACCGCTGCCAGTGCTTCTTTGTTGGCGGGGTCGTTTTCAGCAAGCAGGGTTTTTTTCAATACGCCCAGTTGTTCCATAACGGTCTCAGATTCGTTGATGAGTTGATTTGTCTGAGACAACAGGCTTTGCAAAGCAATCAGCGCTTTGGATTGTTGTTGGTATTCTTCCTGTGTCAATCCTGTCCTCGGATCGGCTCTTACCTCTACTGTCTTGCTAAGTTTTTCGCCATTGGCGTGCAAAACTACGGTATAATTGCCCGGAGGCGCCATCGGACGCATGGCTCCGTTCCACCAACCACCGCCACCACCGGAATTGAGGGCAACGCCTTCCTGCATCCTTAAATCCCAAACGATGCGGTTGAGTCCCTGTGTAGATGATTTGGAACTGATCTCCCGGATCAAGATGCCGTCTTCTGATAAAATTTCCACTTTCACAGGATCTTTGGGAGCCTCTTTGAGGTAAAAATTGACATAAGCACCGTATTCGGGGTTGGGAGCAACATAAGTCCGGTCGCCCAGGTTTTCCAACCTTTGGTACAG
>JALQTV010000303.1 GCA_023268675.1 Saprospiraceae bacterium
CTCGGGATGACTTTCTCAGAGTTTGGAAGGCGAATCCGATCCAACGAGAGTATGGGTACCGACCATGGTACTGCCGTCCCATTGCTGCTCTTCGGATCCTGTGTCAACAATACCGTATTGGGGCAAAACCCCGACATTGACCCCGAAGTAGATGTCAGAGAAGGATTGCCCATGCAATACGATTTTCGCGATGTGTATGGCACCATTTTGAAAGATTGGTTTGGAGTGGAAGAAGGTGTGGTCAGACAATTGCTCCATCCTGATTTCCAGGCACTTCCACTTATCAAAACCTGCGACATCAATACCTCCACGCCCCAACAGTTCTTCACAGCAAACCCCATTGAAGTCAAACTTTTTCCCAACCCTTGCCAGCAATGGCTATACCTGGACCTGGAAATTACAAGAACCACCCATGTACGCATTGCCCTTTTTGACGCTCTGGGAGCCCTTATTCGAGTAATCAGCAATCGTGAACTGGCAGCGGGTGCCCATCAGATACCCATAGAAATGAGAAAGGAGCCTTCCGGAACCTATTTTATCAGAATTCAGTACGGCGGAGAGGTACTTACCAAAAGGATAATCAAATTGCGTTCCTGAATCACAAACGCAGCAAAAACTGCATCACATCCACTCCATCCGGATAGTCGTACAAGCCGGGGCGCTGTGTGCTTCCGAAAGCAAGCCGATTCCAGTTTTCCAGGCTGTTACCGCTAACCAAACACTGTATGCCCTCTCGTTGGTCTTCCAATTTAGTCAAAAGATCCTCGGAGGATTCATAATATTCGTAATGCAAACAAGCAATCCGGGACAGCAACGATGGGTTTTCCTGCAAAATAAGGCTACCGGTATTCAAGAAATCAGCCTTATTTAAGATAAACATGGCATAATTGTAATCAAAATTGTGCTTGTACTTTTCATGAAGAACAATGTCCCGGAATTCATGCAGGACTTCCAGGAGCGGATCAAAGTTGTAAGCGCTTGGCACATATAGCTTCGATACATTTCGACAACCCAGCCCAAAATACTGAAACACATCCTTTCCAAGTGCTCTTAATTCCTCTTCGCTTTCCTTACCTGTTAAAACAGCCACACTGTTCCTGTTTTTTCGCAAAATACCGGGCTTTTTCCCGAAATAAGCTTCAAAATACCGAAAAGCATTGTTGCTGCCCGTGGCAATGACTGCATCAAAATCCGTCAACCTTTCGGTAAAACTTACCATATCTGCCACTCGTTCATCCAACGTCCCCATCCAGTTGACCAAAAAAGGGAACAAATACTTGTCCTTCTCAGACAACTTGATTTGTGCATGGTGGCCTGCGGCAAAAACACATAAAAAATCCTGAAAACCAACCATGGGAATATTGCCGGCCATGACAATCCCGATATTTTTGGGTCCCGTTGGTAAGTCAGGAACTGCCGCTGCCGTGGCCCAAGCTTCCAGTTTTGTTCTGTCCAACATCTCCTCAGCTATCGCCTGCATTGACATTTGCTGGTTTTCGGGTGTAAACCAGGGGTTGTGGAAGTGGGTGCGCTGCACATAAGCCAACAAGCGCTCATCAGCTGACAACAGGTATTCGCCAAGTTTGGCCAATAAATCCAATCTTTCATGCAATGCTATTGCCATATCAGAATCTGTTAAAGTTAAATTGTTTCAGAATGCCCTCGAGCCCCAGCTCATTTAGCCGGGCGATGTTTCTTTCCGGGATTTCTTCAATTCCGGGGTACAAATCTACCGCTTTTGATACGGAAGCTTCCCGGATCAGATGCAACATTGGAAAGGGAGACCTATTGGTATAATTTTCCGGATCACCGGCACGAGTGCCGAAAAACTGATACTCCGGATGGAAAGAAGCAATTTGTAAGGTTCCTTCCAGCTCCAGTCCTTCCAGTAACTCCTGCCAAACATCAAGGTATTCGTTGTATTCGGAGAAATCTTTCAAGGCATTGGGATGAATCAATAGAGTGGTCTCCCATTCGGAAACGTCCACCTTGCCCAACAACAACAATTCCTCTGCCAGTTTTTCGCCGAGCAGGCGGGGATCGTCTCCCTCAAACAGAACATAGCGAATCCTTCCTTCCATAGCCGGTTTGTGTGCAAAAGGACAAAGGTTGAGGGCTATGACAAATTCTTCCACCCATCTACGGGTCAGTGCTTCATAATTCATACCGGTTAATTTAGTCCACCTTGTTGAAGCTTTTTACTTTGAACATATTTGCGCCATAAATCAAGAGCAGCGGCCATGTCTTCAGGGAGCTCCGAGTCAAAAAACATCCGCTCACCTGTTCTGGGGTGCTCAAAACCAAGGGACTTGGCATGCAAAGCGTGTCGTGGGAGTGCCTCAAAACATCGTTCAACAAAAGATTTGTATTTACTGAAAATGGTTCCTTTTACGATTCTGTCTCCCCCATATCGCTCATCGTTAAAAAGCGGATGACCAATATGTTCCAGGTGCACCCTGATTTGATGCGTCCTTCCTGTCTCGAGGTTGCATTGCACCAGGCTGACGTAGTACAGCGGTTCTATGGTTTTGTAATGCGTAACCGCCCATTTGCCAACTTCCCCTTCCGGAAAAGCAGCAAACTTTTTTCTGTGTCGTGGATCTCTGGCAATATGAGCATTTACAGTACCCGATGAAGGCTCTGGTTCACCCCATACCAAGGCATGATAAGTTCGTTCGATGGTATGGTGAAAAAACTGTTTGGCAAGATGCGTCAACGCAAAATCTGTTTTGGCAATCAGCATCAGGCCGGAAGTATTTTTATCAATGCGATGCACCAATCCGGGCCTGTCCGGAGCATTGCCTTCCATTACAGGCAGATCCTTGAAATAATATGCCAGGCCATTTACCAGGGTCCCCGATCGATGACCCACTCCCGGATGCACTACCAGTCCTGCAGGTTTGTTGAGTACCAGCAAGTCACTGTCTTCGTAAATGATATCAAGGGGCATTTCCTCGGGAACGATGGATTCCCCCTCATAAGGCGGATAAGGAAGTACTATGGAAATCTGATCCTTTCCTTTGACCTTGTAATTGGGTCTGACTTCCCCTTCGTTCACCAGCACGGAACCACTTCGAATCAGGTTTTGTATGCGGTTTCGGGAAACTTTGGCCAGCCTTTCCATCAAAAATTTGTCGATCCGCAGGGGCTGTTGAGCCGGATCTACCAAAATGGACTGGTGTTCAAAATATTCATCAGTAATTATCTCATTCGACATACAAATTCTGTGTTCCTTGCTATTTTAGTGCTTGCAAAGTTCGCTAAATTTTAAACAAACAATCGGAATAACCATGAAAAATCCAAAAGGGTTCGGATCCAGATGTGTACATGATCTCGATGATTTTCGCTCCACCAGACCTCATCAACTCCCCATATACGCCACTTCTTCGTTCGAATTTGACAGCATAGAGCAAGGGATGAATGTCTTCTCGGGACAGGAACAAGGCCATATTTACGGAAGATTTGGCAATCCCACCATAGACATGGTAGCAGCAAAAATCGGACGCCTCGAAGCCCACGAAACCGGTC
>JALQTV010000304.1 GCA_023268675.1 Saprospiraceae bacterium
GGATCCTTTCAGCATCCCTGTGTTGGATAGGATTGGCCTTTTTGCTTAGCGAAAAAAAAATCAAGCTACAATACAACCAACGAATGCTTCTTGCACTACTTGTCTTTATTGGAGGAATAACCTTTTCGGGCATGGCTTTTTTTAGTGGTTGGGCCATGGCTAGAACAGGAACGGTCACTGTGTACTCAAACAGTTTCGAAACAGGGGGGGAAATTTATGCTTATCAACAAATTCGTAAGATTTACAAAAAGGATGACAAACAAACTTCCCCTATAAATCCCGCTTTTGTGCAGAGAAACACTGAATTGTTATTTGTAGAGCTCAAATCCGGCAAGATTCTGGTACTTTCTTCCAAGGATTATGAAACCAATAAAATCTTCAATGCGCTTCAGAGGGCAATGGATTCTTATAAAAAGGGGTAATCAGTTCCGATTCTCTTTAAACTTAGAACAAATCTCCCTAATATTTCCATAAGCAGGCTCAGCGAGTAAAAATGCGTTGAAGTCCATCCACCCTGCCTTTTCTATATCCTCTTCAGTTTGAGGGGTAAGCAATTGGTTTTGAGTGGTGAGATAAAACCACCAGGTTTGTTTGAGTATCCTTTTTCCGTTATTGAGTCTGTAAACATGAAAAGTTTTGCCAGTGAAATTGATCAATTCCAGTTGTTTGGCACCTGTCTCCTCTTCAATTTCTCTGATGGCGGCAGATTCCGCATCTTCGCCGGGATCAATTTTCCCCTTGGGTAAATCCCAAAAACCCTTTCGAAAAATAGCTAAAATTTCATCATTCTCATTAAAAACCAGTCCGCCAGCCGCTTCAATTAATTCAAAGCAGGTTTGCAAGTATTGGAATAAAACATCAGGATCTTCACCAGTAAGCAAATAGACCTGGGGAATTGGGTTTTTTTCAAGATTGTCTACATAGTTTAGGATAAATTTCTTTTTGGAAGGGAAAGGCGCTACCAAATCCTGCACAGGAAACAACGCACTGCTGATATCCTCCTTTCTGATCAGGATCAACTGGCTTTCGTGAATATAGATTTTGTAGTACATTTGTGAACTTAAAAAAGATTATGAATTACAAAAAAGAAGTTGCTGAAAAGCTATTGGAAATAAACGCTATCAAGCTCAATCCTGATGCTCCTTTTCAATGGGCTTCGGGCTGGCTTTCCCCTATCTATTGTGACAATCGCATCTTACTTTCGTATCCAAAGATAAGAACTTTGGTAATTAATGGAATGCAATCATTGGCCGACCATTTTGAGCCTTTTGAATACATTGCAGGAGTTGCAACAGCTGGCATCCCTCACGGAGCATTATTGGCAGATCGCCTTGGCAAACCATTTGTTTATGTGCGATCAAGCCCAAAATCCCATGGAAGGCAAAACCAAATTGAAGGGCACATTCCGGAGGGGGCTACTGCATTGGTGGTAGAAGACCTCATTTCCACGGGCAAAAGCAGTCTGTTGGCAGTAGATGCCCTCAAATCTGCCGGAGTAAAGGTGGCAGCAACACTTGCTATCTTCACTTATGGATTTCCACAAGCAACCAAGGCATTTGATGAAGCCGCAGTACCCTTACAAACACTCACTGACTATGCTACCCTATTAGAAGTAGCTATCGAAAACGGGTACATCAAATCAGAATCGCTTCAACTATTAAATCAATGGAGGCTTGCGCCTGAAACCTGGAAGCCATGATGTTTTTCAAAGCAAAAATAATTACTATATTTGCCTCCCTGAATTTTACCGGATTAATTGGCCTGCAAGATTATATAAGATAAGCCCTTCGGGAAACCACAAGCTGTTTAACACATGATAACTAAAAAATCAGAGGAGTTTCTAGTACAATACCTTAACAACGCTTCTCCAACCGGTTTTGAGGCTGCCGGGCAAAAGCTTTGGATTGATTATGTAGGACCCTATGTGGATGAATGGCATCTCGATACTTATGGAACAGCTTATGGTATCATCAATCCTGGTAGAGACTTCAAAGTAGTCATTGAAGCCCATGCGGACGAAATATCCTGGTTTGTCAACTACATCACCAGTGACGGCTTCCTCAATGTCATTAGAAATGGCGGATCTGATCACATGATTGCCCCTTCCAAGCGAGTTAATATTCACACCTCCAAAGGAATTGTAAAAGGAATCTTCGGATGGCCTGCCATCCACATGCGAAGCGGGGAGGATGCCAAACTAACACCCAGTGCAGAAAACATATTCATCGATGTCGGAGCAAGTAACAAAGAAGAAGTACTGGAGATGGGCATACACGTTGGTTGTGTGATCACCTATGAAGATGAATTTATCACCCTCAACAACAAATTTTACGTTGGAAGGGCTTTGGACAATCGCATGGGAGGTTTTTGTATCGCAGAGGTTGCCCGGTTGATTCGTGAAAACAAAGTAAACCTGCCATTCAGCCTTTACATTGTCAATTCTGTGCAGGAGGAAATAGGATTGCGGGGGGCAGAAATGATTGCCCGTACCATCGAACCAGACGTTGCTATAGTTACGGATGTAACACATGACACCCAAACTCCATTGGTTAACCAGAAAAAATTTGGAGAAGTAAAATGTGGCAAGGGTCCAAGTATTACTTACGGGCCCGCTGTTCACAATACAATCAGAGAATTAATCATCCAAACTGCCGAAGAAAAAGGGATTCCATTCCAGAGGGAGGCAGCATCCAGGAGAACTGGTACGGATACTGATGCCTTTGCATATTCTAACCGAGGGGTAGCATCCGCACTAATTTCACTGCCTCTACGCTATATGCACACAACGGTAGAAATGGCGCACAAGGATGATGTGGAAAATGTGATACGCCTCATTTACGAAGCGCTCTTGAAAATCGAAAACGGCCATAACCTTAAATACTTTTAGCTTTTGAATGACTGGTGCTTAATCGAAGACTGAACGACCTGCTTTCTCTCTTCATTGACGGTCATCTCTGGATTGCCTTGGCCTCTGTTTGCTTGCTCTTGTCTACAAAAAAAATCTTTGGCCTCACCGCTGAAGCAATAACTCCACTTTCAGGCTTTCTTTTTGCAGGTACACTCACCATCTACGGGGTACATAGTCTTTTCGGAAAGAAAGGTTATGAATCTATAAACCAACTGATTACGCTGCTTGCTTTCCCATTTTCAATCTTTTTCTATTGGTTACTCCCTGGGGATTTGCAAATTGATTTAATCCTCCCGATGCTGGTTTCAATTGCCTATATTTCTCCTTTGTTCAAGCATCGGAAGAGGTTGCGGGATTTCCCCATGATAAAAATCTTCCTTGTAGCCTTTGCCTGGACAATATTGAGTACTAGCTTGCCAGTTTGGACCCTTCAAGAATTCATTGATTACCAAATGTTTACTTTTTCAGCAGAAAGGCTCTTATTTATCTTTGCCATTAGCATACCATTTGATATACGAGACATGGAAAAAGACGGAAAAGCAGAACTCATCACCATACCCCTTCGTTACGGAGTAAATACAAGTAAAAACATAGCGTTTGT
>JALQTV010000305.1 GCA_023268675.1 Saprospiraceae bacterium
AGCACTCATGCAGGAGGGACTGTCAGCCATGGAAAAAGGAATGCCCGTGGAAAAATATGAGGTGGCATACAATGAGGGTGATCGCAGCCCTGAACTGATCTACAATTATGTCAATGCTCTGAACAAAGCAGGCCAATCCAGTTTAAGGGTTGCCAACGAATATCTTCGTTCCCAAAGCGATTTGAATACGGATTTCAACCTGCGCTTCATTATGATGGCTGCTGTAGAGGTTGATTCCAGAATATTTTCCCTATTGGAACAACACCATTCGGGCATTGTGGCACTGGAGGGCGAGCAAAAAGTCAGAGATAAAGTCTTGGAGGCCAGTACCAACACTGCGAAGAAGGCGACTACTTTCCAGCAGGAACAGCTTCTGGAAGCGGCTATTGGAAAAATGAAATCTTATTATCCTGAAAAAGCAGGCAGCTTTGAGGTGACTGCATCCATGGAGTATTATTTGAAAGCGAGGGATGAGAAGGCCTACCTGAAATATTGCAATGCTTATGTGAAGGACTATATTTCAGAAAACCCCGACCTTCTGATTCAACAGGCGCGCACCCTTAAAAAGTACTTTCCCGATGAAAAGAAAAGCCGTGATACAGTAGAAAGCATACTGGAGCTAGCCGCTCAAAAAGCTCAAAAATCCGAATATTTCCTGTTGTATGCAGATATCCTTAACCAGCATGGCAAGCAGGACAAAGCATTAAAAGTATTGGATCAGGCTAAAGAACTGGCCGCGGAAGAAGGGGAAAAAAGCCTTCAGAAAGTAGAAAGCGTACGAAAAAAAATAAGTGCTCTTTAAAACTATTATGATGCACAATAGCCGCAAAATCCTGGTCTTTCTGGGAGTCGTTTTCGCTGCAGCATCCTGTGCTACTCCCCGTACAACGGAAGTTGTTACGCTAGCTGCAACTACAGAAAGTTGGAATGGAACAACTCTGCCTGCATATCCTGAAGGAAATCCCGAAGTAACAATACTGAGGATAAGCATTCCACCGAAAACCCGATTAAAAACGCATCTTCATCCGGTCATCAATGCAGGTGTGATGTTGAAAGGGGAATTGACAGTCGTAAGTGAAAAAGGCGATACCCTCCACCTTAAAGCAGGAGACAGTATCGTAGAGTTGGTAAACCAATGGCATTACGGAGAAAACGAAAGCAAAACTAAATCTGCAGAACTCATAGTCTTCTACGCAGGCATTGAAGGTAATCCCTTTACAATTGCCAAAGAATAAGAGCTATGGGCAATGTGCCCAGAGGCAGCGTGGGGATGGTAAACTTCCTAGGGTTGCTGCAGGTCGCTTACACCCTGTACAAGTAAGGAAATCTCGTCGTTGGTAACTTCGATAAACCCCTTTTCTATGGCAAAGGTAATCTGCTTGCCTCCTTCCAGACTAAGGGTTACCTTACCCTGAGCCAAAGAAGAAACAATAGGCATGTGTCTTTTCAGGACAGTGAAAGCACCAGAAACACCGGGAACTTTTACCGATTGTACTTCACCGGTATAGATGGAATTGTCAGGAGTTAGAACAGAAATATTCATAGAAGTACTGGATATGGGTTATTCAGTGACTGCTTTCTGGTTTGAGAGCAGTCACTGAATGATGATACATTTTAGGCTTCAGCAAGCATTTTCTTACCTTCGGCAATCACCTCATCGATGTTACCTTTCAGGTTGAAAGCAGCTTCCGGGTACTCATCCATCTCTCCGTTAAGGATCATTCGGAAACCTCTGATGGTCTCGTCGATGGGAACGAAGGCACCTTGAATACCGGTAAATTGCTCAGCTACGTGGAAGGGCTGAGAAAGGAAACGCTGTACTCTTCTGGCGCGGTGAACGATCTGTTTGTCTTCGTCAGAAAGTTCTTCCATACCCAAGATCGCGATGATATCCTGCAATTCTTTGTAACGCTGCAACGTTTCTTTTACGCGTTGTGCAGTATCGTAGTGCTCTTTACCTACGATGTCCGCAGTCAAGATACGAGAAGTAGAATCCAGTGGGTCAATCGCAGGATAGATACCCTGTGCAGCCAATTTACGGCTAAGTACCGTAGTTGCATCAAGGTGGGCAAAGGTAGTGGCAGGAGCGGGGTCAGTAAGGTCATCCGCAGGCACATAAACAGCCTGTACAGAAGTAATGGAACCACGCTTGGTAGAAGTAATACGCTCTTGCATCAGACCCATCTCAGTAGCAAGCGTAGGCTGGTAACCTACTGCTGAAGGCATCCTTCCCAGAAGAGCGGACACCTCAGAACCTGCCTGAGTGAATCGGAAAATGTTGTCAATGAAGAAAAGGATATCACGGCCACCGTTTGGATCCTTCAAATCACCGTCACGGTAGTATTCTGCAATGGTAAGACCTGCAAGAGCAACACGCGCTCTCGCTCCGGGAGGTTCGTTCATCTGACCGAATACCAGGGTTGCTTGTGAAGTGGACAATTCTTTCATATCCACTTTTGAAAGGTCCCAGCCCCCTTCTTCCATGCTATGTTTGAAAGCTTCGCCGTATTTGATAACGTTAGCTTCGATCATCTCGCGCAAAAGGTCATTTCCTTCACGTGTTCTTTCACCCACACCGGCAAACACTGAAATCCCTTCGTAACCTTTGGCAATATTGTTGATCAATTCCATGATCAATACCGTCTTTCCTACACCGGCACCACCAAACAAACCAATTTTTCCACCCTTCATATACGGTTCGATCAAATCGATCACCTTGATACCTGTGAAGAGTACCTCTCTTTCAGTAGAAAGTTCTTCGTAGGTAGGTGGCTTTCGGTGAATGGGATAAGCTTCATCCGTTTTTTCAATGGCGCCAATACCGTCAATAGATTCACCTACTACATTGAACAATCGACCTTTGATTTGCTCACCTATAGGCATCGCAATAGGTTTTCCGGTATCAACTGCATTGGTACCTCTGGTCAGACCTTCGGTAGAGTCCATCGCAACTGTGCGGACACTGTCCTCACCCAAGTGTTGCTGTACTTCAAGAACCAGCACCTCGCCGTTTTCTTTCTTGATTTCAAGTGCATTGAAAATTTCAGGGAGTGTTGCGCCCTCACCAGTGAAACTCACGTCCACCACTGGCCCGATGATTTGCTTGATTTGACCGATATTAGCCATATTGACGATTTTTTTTGTGTGTCGGAAATAAGCGTTTCCTAAAAAACGGTGCAAAGTTACGTGTTAAGGTGCATATAAAAAAGAAATACTTGCATGAATTATAAGAGTTTAGCACTTGTTACCCATTAATTTTTTTTCCGATTACCCGTTTTTGGCTTTTCAGGATTGTTTATTGCCTGATTTTACCGGGTATTGTGAAATTTTATTTGGCTTAAAATAATGCTTTGTATGTCTTTATATTTTTTTATCCATCTTGCCAATGACGGAATTCCGATAGTATAAAACAGAGGTGATTTTTTTTGAAAAAAACTTGCAAAAAGGTTTGCAGGAATGCAAAGCTGGTTTATCTTTGCATTCCCTTCAACGGGGTACTATA
>JALQTV010000306.1 GCA_023268675.1 Saprospiraceae bacterium
CCACTGCACAAAATGTCCCGCTTCCGGGATATTGAGTAGTTGTGCATGAGGCATCAATTCTTTTCCTTTTTGGGCGACAGCCCCGGTTGTTAGAGTGTTATGGAGAAATTTATTGGGTATCAAACCGTCATTGGCGCCAAAAATAATCATGACGGGTACTTTCAGCCGGGGCAATAGTTCCGTTACAGGTTCTTCCAGCATAGCCATGACGCATTGAGGAATCATGTTGCAGTATGCTTCATACCCGGGATCGCTCATCAATTGAATGCGATCCGCTATCATAATTTCTGCGTCATCGGGCATGTTGAAAAAATTGATGCCATAGTTCAGGCGGACCTGGGCTTCTGTTGCAGAGGCGACAAATGCAGGGGTATAAATTTGCTTAAACCATGCTTTCTCTTGTTCCGAAAAAGTTTCTAGTCCTGCAGGAGCAATGAGTGCCAGCTTTTGAATCAAGTCCGGATATTTTGCAATCAGGTGGATGGCTATCTGTCCTCCCATGGAATGTCCTACCAGGGTGACATTTTTTAAGCCCAGTTCGCGGATCAGATCGGCAACTGCCTCTGCAAAAAAATCGAGGGAGTAAGGGGCATTTATACCCTCCGATTGTCCATAACCGGGCAAATCGACGGCAATGCAGCGAAAAGTGTCGGACAGGGTGGCGATGTTTTTGTCCCAGGCTCGCAGGTAACTCCCCAGGCCGTGAATGAAAACGAGCGTTTCTGCGCCATTGCCACTGTCCGTATATGCCAGACTAAGACTGTCTCCAAGTATCAACTTTTGCACATTGTCGGGGTAGCTTGCATTGGGCTGTTGTGCCAAAATTATCTGAGGAAGAAAAAGTGCCAGGGATAAAAACAGGTTTTTCATGCTTTTAAATGGTTTTACCCAAAGATAATTTTTTTAATCCTATCTTTATCGGTATAAACATAGTCAATGCTTAAAAAATAAATTTCAAATAATTGATAAACAACATTTTATGATGATTTTTGCTTGACTCAAACTTAATTGTCAAGGGCAATAAATCTCAGGTTTGAGGAAAGGGGGGACAGAGAAATGATAATTTGGCAGGAGGTAAAGAATTGATATTTGTACAAACTCAAATTATATGCGAAAACTTGAAAATAAAACAGCCATCATAACCGGTGGTGCAAAGGGAATTGGAAAAGAAACCACCCGTTTGTTTATAGAGCATGGGTGTGCAGTAGCTATATGGGACATAGACGAGGAATCTGGCCGCACCCTGGCAGCTCAATTGTGCAATGAAGGAGGAAATGCAAGGTTCTACAAGGTAGATACCACCGATTTGGATGCAGTAAATCTTGCAGTACAGCAGGTCAAGGATGCATTTGGTGCCATCGATATTTTGGTTAACAACGCCGGAATTACCCGCGATGCGTCCTTGAAGAAAATGACTCCCCAGCAATGGCAACAAGTGATTGATGTTAATTTAACAGGAGTATTTAACTGCACAAAAGCGGTTTTCCCCATCATGGCGGACAAGGGTTGGGGGCGCATTCTCAATGCCTCTTCCATAGTAGGTTTATACGGCAATTTTGGCCAGACCAATTATGTGGCTTCCAAGGCAGGAGTGATTGGCATGACAAAAGTATGGGCACGTGAATTTGGCCGCAAGGGCATTACGGTGAATGCAGTAGCACCCGGTTTTATTCGTACGGAAATGATAGAAACCATCCCTGAAGAAGTAATCAAGGGGGTATTGGACAAGTGTCCGCTGGGGCGAATGGGAGAAGCACGGGATATTGCAAACGCCTATCTGTTTCTTGCTTCAGATGATGCTTCTTTTATCAGCGGTGCTGTATTGAGTGTGGATGGTGGGTTGGTAGGTTAAGCAAAAGGAAAAACGGAAGCAGGATGAAGAAAATGCAACTTCAGAAATTTACGGAATTTGCCAATCAATTGCTTCCACACGAAACGGCTTATTTGTTGTCTGTCCAGCAGTTTGAGGATGTCGAAAAGCTGGATATTCTCAAACTGGTGGATTACAACTGCCGCAACATCGACCAGTTTACTCCTTACGATACCGGTACGGACAAGCGCAAATATTCCCACCTGAAAAACTGGATACAGGATCGCTTGCAGGAAAAGGATGTGGACCACCATTACAAGTGGATGCTCGAGACCGAAAAGAAAATCATGACCGATGCCATAGAATGGCCGGATGAAAAGCAATTGCTCAAAGCGATCAAGCATTATGAGCATCCCTCCTTCTATTTTTCGCGCTTTTATGAACTCCTTTTGCTCTACCGCCATTTTTTGCTGATCCGTCTCCGCTATCCTGATTATGAAGTGGTCCATGCTTTCCTGGAACATTACAAAGCGGATTATGAATTTTCCAGACAGATCGGAGAGCGACTCAACCGGGCTACCAACGATATCGTTCGGCAGTATTCAGGAGCTAGTACTACTTCCGCCAAATGGGAATCCTGGCTGGAGGAGGTGTTTTTTGACGAAAAACTCGAGGGCATCAAGCGCCACATGGCACTTATCCGGCTGACTTTTATCAGCTTCAACTATCGCAAGTACGATATGCTGCGCGAGAAATACGATTACCTGGATCAGCAGTTGATGCAGGGGAAGTACTATTCCAAGCGCTTGTTGGTCAACTACTACATCAACCGACTATTGCTGCACTCACGCTTCAAAGAATACGAGACAGCAGCTTTTTTCGGATATCTGTCCATCAGAGAAAAAACCCACGATTACATCTTATACGTCAACAACCTTTGTGATGTGCTGCTAAAGCTGAAAAAGTACCAGCAGGCAATGGAATTGATGCGTCAGGCGGCTCCTGAGATGCGAAATTCACAAAATATGTTTAACCGGGTGAGTTTTGTAGCCTATTACATGGGAGCACTCAACAAAAACGGCTTGTACAAGAATGCCGAGGGTTATGGCAATACCTTCTTGCGTGCTTATGCAAAGGACGTGCTGGAACATCGCTGGCATCTATTTTTTACTTATTTGTTCGAAGCATTACTCAATATCGGGCATTTCGAAAACTTATTGAGATTGGTCAAGAAATACGATCTTTTAGCCAGGGATCGCATATATCAGCGAAGGTCGGGATATCAGCCCAACATACCGGCTGCTTATTTTTTGGCCCAATACAAAGAAGGCAATCTTGACATGTCTGCTGCGCGGGCTTCTTTGGAGGAGCTGGCAAGCCTTGCCGGGTATGATACGGCAGACGGCGGACTCAAGATTTTTTCTTCGGATATTCGCCATCTGGCTCCGGAAATTTTCCCCTTTGGAAGCTAAAAAGGTATGTTTGCAAGCGGTTTGACATTGTACAACAAATTGCCCGGGGGGCTGTTAATCCAAATATGACAAACAAAGCCATTGCACAGCAATTTCAGTTCCTGGCCAATATCATGGAGCTGCACGGGGAAAACCCCTTCAAAATCAGATCTTATCAAAATGCCTACCTGACGATCAGGAAGTTGGAACTTCCCCTGGCGGACTACTCAGAGG
>JALQTV010000307.1 GCA_023268675.1 Saprospiraceae bacterium
GGTGCAGGAAGACGATGCTTTTACCCACGGGTTGCAATTGGAATATTTGAAGAAGAAATACCGCCTGGAATGGGCACACGTAGGAGTGGGGAATGGCTACAATGCGGAAGTAGGTTTTGTGCCAAGAAAAGACTATTGGTTGTGGAGTCCTGAGCTTCAATTGTTTTTCTACCCCAAGAGTGGTCCGATCAACATACACGACATAAATATAGACTCCAGATTTTACTGGCAGATTGGTAAGCAAGAAAACCCTTATGTCGGAAGGTACGAAATGCCGGAATGGCAGGTGGAAGCCCAGTGGAGTTTCCAATTCAAAGACAATTCGAGAGCAACCTTGCAGGCTACACAGAGCTATCTGACACTTTTGGCAGACTTCGATCCGACACGTGTGCAAGAGGAGGGTATATTTTTGCCGGCAGGCACCTCCTATTCTTACCTCAACGGAGGATTGAATTACAGTTCCAATCCTTTGAAAAATTTTGTGTACGAGGTAGAACCCATTTTCGGGCAATTCGGAAATGGTACCATTGCAGGGATCAAAGGCTCTTTTACCTATCGACTGATGCAGTACGGCTCCCTGGCGATGACCTACGATTACAACTACATCAAGCTCAAAGCTCCGTTCAAGCCGGCCTCTATCTGGCTGGTAGGCCCAAAGGTTGACCTGACCTTTACCAGGAACCTGTTCCTGACCGGTTTTTTTCAGTACAATACCCAGCTGGACAACGTAAACATCAATACCCGTTTGCAATGGCGTTTTGCTCCGGTATCTGACTTTTTTATCGTCTATACCAATAACTACCTGGTGGAAGGACAGTTTAGTCAGTTTTCCGTGAGGAACCGGGCTTTGGTGGCAAAACTGACTTATTGGTTAAATTTGTAATTCAAAACTCTAAACTCACTTGTATATGAAGCGTTTTTTGACCCTAACCTGGATGTTGCTCGTCTGTGCCTGTATTGCACCACAGCTGATGGCCCAGGAAGATGAATCCGACAATACCCTGGTGGCACTGAACCCCAGGTACGAAAAAGAAATTGAAGCACTGATCAACCATGTGAAGGTGAAGCAGGCCTTTGATTTCATCAAACAATCTGATGCTCAAACCATCAAAGACCACATTTACCTGACAGAAATTGAAGCTCCTCCTTTCAAGGAAGATAAAAGGGCTGCGGCTTTCGCCGAAATGCTCAAAAATGAGGGCGGACTGGACTCTGTGTGGATAGATGCAGAGGGCAACGTACTTGCCTTGCGCAAAGGTGCCAAAGGAGGAAAAGTGGTAGTCCTGGATGCTCATCTGGATACAGTTTTTCCCGAAGGGACAGATGTGACGGTGAGGGTCAGCGGCGATACCCTTTTTGCTCCCGGTGTAGGAGATGATACTCGTGGACTGTCTATGGTACTTGCCGTATTGCGGGCAATGAACGAGGCCGAAATTCAGACCGAAGCTGATGTGCTGTTTGTGGGCACAGTAGGAGAGGAGGGCCTGGGTGACTTGCGCGGGGTGAAATACCTGTTTAGCGAAAATGGCCCTCAAATCGACTCCTGGATTGCCATTGACGGGGGAGATCTGGGTCGTGTAAACTTCAAAGCACTTGGTTCCTATCGCTTCCGCGTTGTATTCAAAGGCCCTGGCGGACATTCCTGGGGGGCTTTCGGACTGGCCAATCCTCACCACGCGATGGCTGCAGGGATAAAGTACTTTGTCGATGCAGCAGATGCTTATACTGAGGACGGCCCGAGAACCAGCTACAATATTGGTCGCATGGGCGGTGGAACATCCGTCAACTCCATACCATTCGAATCCTGGGCGGAGATTGATATGCGCTCCATCAGGCCGGAAAGACTGGACGATTTGGAAAAAGTCTTGCGCGAGGCCATGCAAAAGGGACTGGAAGAACAAAATGCCATTCGTAGAAGAGGTCGTCCGTTGCAGTTGGAGGTTACCATGATTGGCAAAAGACCTTCCGGTGAATTGTCTCCGGACCTGCCTTTGATCCAGCGTTCCATTGCTGCAATCGAAGCTTTTGGCATGGAAGCCAGTTATACCAGAGGTTCTACAGATTCTAACATCCCCATTTCTCTAGGCATTCCTGCCGTTACCATTGGTCGTGGTGGGGAAGGCGGCTGGGGGCACTCGCTGCTGGAGTGGTGGGCGAATAAGGATGGTTATCAATCCATCCAATACAGCTTGCTGCTGTTGTTGTCAGAAAGTGGCCTGTCGGCAAAATAGGATGGTAGATTTTCATGAATCAATCGCTGCGCCGGGAGTTTAAGTATTACTGGCGCAGCGTCGTTTTGAGCCTTTCGGAACAGAAGATCCTTTGCTTGTGATATTTGAATTTTATAACTTTGATCAATGGAAACCAAAACGGAAAGATGCATTTCTGCTTTCAACAATGAGCTAAAGCTGAAGGGCTTCAAAGTTTTTCAGATTGAGCAAGACGCGGAGGCCACACGTACCTATAGCCGCAAGGACTTTTTTAAAATATGCCTGACTACCGGAAGGAGCAGGATACACTATTCTGATCGCAGTTTTGAGCATGAGGGTACCGTATTGATTTTTGGAAATCCTCACGTTCCGTATTCCTGGGAGACGCTTTCCCATGACTATGTGGGTTATACCTGCTTGTTTTCGGAGGGTTTTCTGGAACTTTCCGATCGCTCGGATAGCATCTTGCAATCTCCTTTGTTCAAATTGGGCGGCACTCCGATTTTGCCAATTGACAATGATCAGCGAGCGTTTCTCAACGGAATTTTCCGAAAAATGATAGAGGAACAAGCAACAACCTACACCTATAAAGACGATCTGATTCGGAACTACATCCATTTGATTATCCACGAGGCTTTGAAAATGGAATCTGCCGTGCACCTGGATCAGCACAAAAATGCTGCTTACCGGTTAACGGCTGTTTTTCTCGAACTCTTGGAGAGGCAATTTCCCATTGAAAGCGCCCGGAGTCCCTTGCAGCTTAAATCCGCTCAGGATTATGCCGCTCAACTGGCTGTGCACGTCAACTACCTAAATAGAGCAGTGAAAGAAGTTACCGGGAAATCCACTTCGGCACACATTGCTGATCGGGTAGCCGCTGAAGCCAAAGCTTTGTTGTATCACACCAATTGGAATATCAACGAGATTGCTTTTGCTCTGGGCTTTGAATATCCTTCCTATTTCAATAACTTTTTCAAAAAAATCACCGGCACCACGCCCAGTTCTCTAAGGCAGGGATAAGGTTTGAATTTCTTAATCTTTGGTTTGATTGTTTTTACCCGAAGGGGGAAGCATTGGTATACTTTTGTTAATAGAACATTCCATAGATACCCTTTTATCACTTACAAACAATCAAGCTATGATTTTACAAGACAATTACACCCTCGCAAATGGAGTTGAGATCCCCAAATTGGGTTTGGGAACATGGTTTATTGACGACACGGGGGCTGTGGCAGCTGTGCACGAAGCCGTAAAACTAGGTTATCGCCACATTGACAGTGCTC
>JALQTV010000308.1 GCA_023268675.1 Saprospiraceae bacterium
GGTCGAGCTGCCCTGGCTTACCGAGCCAAGGAAATTGGTTTCGATCTTTCCAAAATTGAACTCGATCACATCTATCAGGAATTCCTTTTGGTCGCAGACCGAAAAAAAGAGGTAGATAATGACGACCTGGAGGTAATCATTGCCAAAACCAGGAAAAATGTAAATGCCTGATAGTACCTTTATCGATTGTAAGGGCTATTCTTTGTAAAACCATCAATAATCAACCGTATCATGGGTAAGACCCTGTTTGATAAAATATGGGATGCGCACATCGTGGAAGATGTCGGTCCTGGCACGCAAATTCTTTATATAGACCGTCACTTCATACACGAAGTAACCAGTCCTCAGGCTTTCGATGGGTTGAGAAAACGAGACATTCCCGTTTTCAGAACTACCCAAACCATTGCAACGGCCGATCACAATGTACCGACCATCAATCAGCACCTGCCCATTAGCGAGCCTCTGTCTCGCCATCAGGTAGATATGCTGACCGAAAATTGTAAAAACTTCGGGGTAGAACTTTTTGGTCTGGGACACCCCAATCAGGGGATTGTGCATGTGATTGGTCCTGAACTGGGACTGACCAGGCCGGGTATGACCATCGTTTGTGGTGACAGCCATACTTCGACACACGGAGCTTTCGGGACGATCGCATTTGGTATTGGTACCAGTCAGGTGGAACAGGTGCTGGCAACCCAGTGCCTTTTGCAAAGCAAGCCCCTCCGCATGCGCATCAACATCGAGGGAGAGCTGCAGGCAGGAGTCCTTTCAAAGGACATTATCCTCTATATTATTTCCAAACTTTCCACCAGTGGTGGCAATGGCTATTTTGTAGAATATGCAGGATCCGCCATTCGATCTCTTTCCATGGAAGCCCGGATGACCATTTGCAACATGAGTATTGAAATGGGTGCCCGAGGTGGATTGATTGCTCCTGACGAAACTACTTTCGACTATGTAAAGGGCCGCCCACATGCCCCCAAAGGAGCAGCCTGGGACGAGGCAGTCAATTATTGGAAGACGCTTTATTCAGATGAAGATGCTGTATTTGACAAAGAATACTACTTCAAAGCCGAAGACATAGGCCCTATGGTAACTTATGGCACCAATCCGGGCATGGGACTGGTAGTAGATCAGGCCATACCTGATGCAAGTGCTGTCCCCGGCATAGAAAAAGCCTTGTCTTACATGGGTTTACATGAAAAGCAAGCAATGCTGGGTCAGAAAATAGATTATGTCTTCATTGGAAGTTGTACCAATTCAAGAATAGAAGACCTGAGACTGGTAGCGGATTTCATCAAAGGGAAGCAAAAAGCTGGCCATGTGGAAGTTTTTGTAGTACCGGGTAGCAAGCAGGTGGAAAACCAAGCCATAGCAGAAGGATTGGACAAAGTCTTCACAGAGGCCGGATTTCAGTTTAGAGAACCCGGGTGTTCAGCCTGTCTGGGTATGAACGAGGACAAAATACCCAAAGGCGCCTACTGTGTATCGACTTCCAACAGGAACTTCGAAGGCAGGCAAGGCCCCGGTGCCAGAACCATATTGGCAAGTCCCCTTACCGCTGCTGCTGCAGCCATTGCAGGCAACATAGTGGATGTCAGATCACTCATTAATTGATCCAAGTTTTAACAAAGAAAATGGACAAGTTCACCACTTTACATACAACGGCAGTACCCCTGCCCATCGAAGATATTGATACCGATCAGATCATCCCGGCCCGCTTTCTAAAAGCTACTACCCGGGAAGGCTTTGGTGACAACCTGTTTCGCGATTGGCGTTATACTCAGGGAGAAGAACCCGAAGCATCATTCGTGCTGAACAATCCCCGCTATCAGGGAAAAATACTGGTTGCAGGCAGAAACTTTGGTTGTGGCTCCAGTAGGGAACACGCTGCCTGGGCTATTTATGACTACGGTTTTCGAGCGGTGGTTTCGAGCTTTTTCGCCGATATCTTTCGTGGAAATGCCCTTAACAACGGACTGCTTCCGGTACAGGTAAGCCCGGCATTTCTGGATCAGATCTTTCAGCACATCGAAAAAGATCCTTCAACCAGCCTGATGATAAACCTTCCCGAACAGGTGATCCAAATTGAAGGCAGTGGACTGCAAGAAAACTTTGATATCGATCCTTATAAAAAAACCTGTCTGATCAACGGATACGATGATATAGACTTTTTGCTGAACAAGCGCCAGGTGATAGAAACATTTGAAAAAAATCACCAGGTACATTAGTTATAATCCTATGAAAAAACAAATTGCTGTATTACCCGGAGATGGTATAGGTCCGGAAGTTGTCAAACAGGCAATCAAGGTACTGGATGCCATTGCAGAAAGGTACCAATTCGATTTCACATACGATTATGCAGATATCGGAGCCATTGCCATTGACAAAACCGGCAATCCGCTCCCGGATGCTACGCTTGAAGCTTGTCTGAATTCGGATGCCATCTTGTTTGGAGCTATTGGCGACCCCAAATACGACAATGACCCCAGCCTCAAGGTAAGACCGGAGCAAGGGCTGCTCCGCATGAGAAAATCACTGGAACTGTATGCCAATATTCGTCCGGTCACTACCTACCCTACCCTGCTCCATTTGTCCCCTTTGAAAAAAGAATACGTGGACAATGTAGATATGGTCATTTACCGGGAGTTGATCAGCGGGATCTACTTTGGAGAAAAAGGCCGTACCGAAGACCCTGAAGGCGCTTATGATGTCTGCAGTTATCAAAAGACAGAGATCGAACGCATTGGAAGACTGGCATTTGAAGCGGCTCAGAAACGACGCAAAAAACTAACCTTGGTTGACAAGGCCAATGTATTGGAAACCAGTAGATTGTGGCGACACACCATACAAGAAATTGCCGCAGACTATCCGGATGTGTCCCTGGATATGATGTTCGTAGACAACGCAGCCATGCAATTGATTGTAGCGCCCAACCAATTTGACGTGATGGTGACCTCTAACCTGTTCGGGGATATCCTGTCGGATGAATCCAGTGTGTTGGTTGGTTCGCTGGGATTGATGCCTTCTGCTTCGGTAGGAAAAAACACTTCTTTGTTCGAGCCTATCCATGGTTCCTATCCACAAGCGGCGGGCAAAAACATCGCCAACCCATGCGGAGCTATTTTATCTGCCGCCATGATGCTGGACAGTTTCCAGCAATTTGAAGCAGGCGATCGCATCCGTGCTGCAGTGAAGTTTTTGCTGGAAAAAGGAATAGGGACACAGGATCTCAATCCGAAAAAGCCTCAGACTTGCGATTATTTTGGAGATTTGGTAGCCCACTTGGTTCATCTGGAAGAAGACTTTGGAGCTTCGAGCGAACTGGATGATCAGATTTCTACCATCATATAAAAATTTAATTGACAAGGTTTTGCCCGAAAGGGTAAAACCTTGTCGCCTTTTGTCCCCTCCCACTTTCGGTTTAATTGCTTAATTTGCAGGTACCTTTTTTGCCAAAGCAACAGCAT
>JALQTV010000309.1 GCA_023268675.1 Saprospiraceae bacterium
TGACAACCATGCGCCTGAAATTAGTTTTTTGCCACCGGCACCGGTTTGCGTTTTTAATGGAAGCGATTGCATGACCGAAATTGATTACCTGGTGCTGATTCTGGACAATTGTAACCCCCAGGGACTCGATGTGGAAGTAGCATTTGATGCTTATGCTGATGGGTTCATTGACAGGGTTTTGCCCTTACTGGATTCAACGGGCGTTGGTATAGTTTCGGGTGAATATCCCAAATACCGCATCAGAGACCGCATGCCTGTTGGACGGCACAGTTATCGGATTACTGCCCGGGATGCCTGCGGCAACAGTTCTCAGCGATCTCTCACTTTTGATGTGATAGACTGTGAGGCGCCGTATTTGGCATGTATTGGGGCACTGGCAACCGAATTAAGCTACTCTCCCGGAGGTACAGACAAGAATGGCGATGGCAAGCAAGACAGGGCTGTTTCTTTGATTCGTGTGGAAGATGTACTGGCAGGGAGTGGCATTGATTGTACCGATATTCACCATTATTCCTTGAATAAAGCAGGTGAAAAGCCCGATCCCGGTGCGACAACAGTGCTACTCACCTGTGATGATATGCCTGCTGTTACACTCGAATTGTATGCCTGGGACAATGCTTTTAATCCCGCAATGCCGCAACCAGACGGAACGATGGGAGGCCCCAATTACAGCGTGTGCGAAACGGTAGTATTTGTCCAGGATAACCTCAATAATTTTTGTGATGCCTTTGGGATAAAGGGCAATATTGCAAGAGAAAACGGAGAGCCGCTTCCCGGAGTGAGGGTCTCCCTGAATGGCAATTTGGGGGGCGTCACGGAAAGTGATGCGTCGGGAAACTATGGCTTTCAGTCTCTTTCCCCTCTTTACGATTATACCATTTTGCCTGTGCATGACAGTGATCCGGTTCATGGTGTAACTACCTTTGATGTGTTAAAAATAGCGGATCATATTCTGGGAGTAAACAAGCTCTCTTCTTCTTACCAGTTGATTGCTGCGGATGCTGACAATTCCGGAGCAGTAACGGCTTTGGATCTTATTGTTTTGCGCAGACTGATCCTGAGAAAGATTGCCGAATTGCCAAATAATACCAGCTGGCGCTTTGTCGATGCTGCTTATGCTTTCTCTAATCCGGAGGCTCCCTGGCGGGAAAACTACCCCGAACTTATCAATATCAGCAGTCGCAGCAACCCTGAAAGAACAGAATTTGACTTTGTTGCCATTAAAGTTGGTGATGTGGCCGAAGGGATAAGCAGCCCGGCTTACAATACAGACAGGGAAGCAAAACTTTACCTGGAGCCTTTCGGCGACCTGTTTGCTGAATCAGGACTTTCAGTTTATATGGATTTTGACCTGCCGCTTAAAGGCATGCAGTTCAGCCTTGCTGTTGAAAACCAGGATAAACACAAGCTGAGAGTTATTCCGCTTTCCCTTCTTCCAGATGAGGTATATTGGGATCAGGAGTCCGGAGCCATCCAGGTAAGTGTAGTCCGAAGTGAAATGCTTTCAACAAAAGAGCCTCTTTTTACCATATTTTCAGCAGGTGAAGAGGAGCTTTTGCCCTCTTCTTTCCGATTGAATGAGGTGGGGATTAATGGAGAAGTGTACAGCACATCAGGTCATATTTATCCTCTCGGTATTTCGGTATTTCCCGGTTCCAGACAAGAGTGGTTGAATGCTTACCCCAATCCTTTCCGTGATCAACTGCACATTCCATTGGTATTGGAAAAAGCAGGGCCGGTGAGCATAGAGTTGTATGCACAAAACGGGCAATTTTTATTCCGAAAAGAATATCAGTTGATGGCGGGATCGCAGGAAATTCTTCTTCAGGATGTTTTTTCTTACGAGGATGGAAGCTTGTTTTTTCTTCGCATCAAAGCCAATGGGCATCAATATATGCAAAAAATATTACATTTGAAACCTTAAAATTGATGCCAATAAATTCCTGTAAACAAAGTGTTTACAGTGCTCAGAAGATAGCCTTTCATGCTTTTTGAAGTGAGTAAAGGCAGGTAAATTGTCAAAGCTTTGTTGCAAAGCTTGGTCTAACTTTGAGGATTCATGTTAGAGCTTTGCGTACCTATCTGCAATTTCAGCCTTGAAATTGTGATCCCATTTTGCAAAAAATTGATTCTTAATTATTTGTTGACTTGATGAAGATGTCCTTGATCCTGTTGAACCGGCTTGTCTGTTCAAAAGGATTTGTGGTTTAAGTGAGGGTAAAACTGTATGAGAACCCGAAATCAAATTGTGTAATTTTGTTCTATGTAACTGGGCTGAGGCACCGCAAGTGCTTCAGCTTTTTTTTTGGAAAGACCAGTATATGAAGTCACAAAAAAGCTATTTTGAATATTTGTTTGATATATATACATAAACATTTTATTTGTAAAAATATTTATTTGATTGTTTTACGAATTGAATTAAATTTTAATTCGTATTAAATTGATAAAAATTGATATTTTCTCTGTCACATTAAAAGTTTCCTGTACTCTTTGGCATGGATAATAATTTATATTTTTGGCAATGCATCAATTAGCATATATCAAAAAGTTAGCCGCTTAGCTAATTGTAACACATCCAAAATCTTTCCAAAGACCGAGTTAAATGTAAGCAAAAAGCCAGGCTTATCCATGTCACAAGTGTGTGTGCATAGGTCAGTTTTTGCCAAAGGTTTTATCTACATACCAAATCAATTTCAATTTTTCACCTGAGAGCTATCTCAACATTGTGTTTGAGCTTAGAAGTAAGCTGTTTTTCGTACAACGCCTTGCTTTTAACCTGAATTCCAATGTTCAGATAGCAATTAACACAAGAGGTTCGGCAATTCGTTGTCTGTACCCTTGTTTTGGATTGGGCATTGTTTTGCCCTGGAGCTGTATTTTTCACATAGAACAGGTTACACATGGATCACAACAAACAACAACTCCTGAACAGTGTCGCCCTGGAAGTTTACAAGACCATCGGTTTTCCGTGATGGGTACCTTAAAGGGCTATTGTATTGAGTATTCTCAACTATCAGAAAACACACTGTTTCGTTATGCAAGATTTAAAAGAACTGGTTCAGATTGTTACTAAAAACAGGCTGAAGACCATAGAAATAATTGGGGATTCCGTTGATGCGCCTTCGCGGGTAACTGATTTTTATGATGCCTTGGTGGCAGATCAATTTCAGACAGACGATGATGCAGCAGCATTTTTTTACGAAGGAGACAAGCAGCATTCAGGATACCAAAAGCTGCGGGGCAACCTAAAATCGCGTCTGATCAATTCTTTGTTTTTCATAGACGTGAAGGATCCGGATCTTTCTGAACGACAGCGGGCCTATTATCTCAGTTACCGGGAGTGGGCAGCAGCAAAGATTTTGTTCAGTAAAAATGCGAGTACTGCAGCTATCAGCATTTGTCACAAGCTATTAAAAACTGCAAGAAAATTCGAGTTTACCG
>JALQTV010000030.1 GCA_023268675.1 Saprospiraceae bacterium
AAAGCCAGAGAATTAGCAGATTCTAAACAATTGGAGGCATTGGATTTCTGGATGAATGGCGAATCGCAGGATGAAAACCGGAAAATCGAAGAAGTCATGGCTGTTTTTGAAGCCCTGGATATTCGCAACCAGGCACGGGAAGCAATGATGCAGTATCACAACGAAGCTATGGGGCACCTGGCGGCCGTCAAGGTAGCAGATGCAAAGAAAAAGGGATTGATGGAATTGAGTGAAATGCTGTTTAACAGGGACTTTTGAGAAAAAAGGAGCGACTACCGAAGCAGCCACCCCTCACACTATGAAACACTATATCTTGATTCAATACAATGATCGTACCAAAAATCTTAATACAGGACAAATCTTCAATAAAATTGAAAGGAGTGTTTGAGAGGGCTTCTTCTTTGTATATCTACTGGTAGTATTGTGCTGTAAAATTACCGCTAATTTTTGAAAATACAAATTATTTATTATCAAATATTAAGAATAATTAAGTCCTGAATAGACAGCTTAAAAGTATATCTTACCATTGTACCATTCTTGTTCTATAGTGGCTTTATTCTTGCGGTAAAAGTTGATGGCGGGCTCGTTCCAGTCCAATACCTGCCATTTGGCAAGTACACAACCCTGATCTTGTGCTTCTTTCAAAAAAGCGTCGAATAATTGTTGCCCCACACCCAATCTGCGGTATGCTTCAAAGACGACGAAGTCTTCCAGATACATCATGCGCCCTTTCCAGGTGGAATAAGCCATATAAAAGAATACCATGCCTATCACCTTTTTGTTCTGTACTGCAACGATGGAATCAAAAATACCTGCACGGAAGTCTCTGGTATAATCTTCTATACTTGCTACAAATTCATTTTCGGCACGCTCATAGATGGCCAACTCTCGTACAAGTGCATGGATAGAGGGTATGTCCTCTTCGGTAGCTTTTCTAATGGTAATTGACATTGTTATGGTTTCAGACGATTGAAAAATCAGGATAATTGCGGGGAGCTTGATACTCGGTGATAAGTGCTGTAACTTTTGCCCGTATAGGGCCGCTCTCGCACCAAAGTAGCATCGCCGCTATCATGGCTTCTGTTCCTTCAAAGAAGGCAGTGACGTCGCCATCCGGTTCATTTTTTACATATCCACGCAGGCCCAGTGCTTTTGCTTTTCCAAGGGTAGCAGCGCGGTAGCCTACTCCCTGAACTTTTCCCTTTATCCTTACCTGTACTGCTTTGTTCATGCTGATGCTGGTTTTTGTGGCAGGCCGAATTTATGGAAATTTAGCTGAACTTCTGAATGAGTACCTGGTAGTCGTCAAAAGGAGCGTCTTCGGTGCGCATTTCAAGGATTTGCGGGGGATAATTGTCATAGTATTCTTCCAGGAGTTCGGCAGTGGCTTTGCAGCGCATTTCAATCAGCCCCTGTTCCAGCTGTTGTTTGCGCCAGTCCCATGTACTTTCAATGCGGGACATGAGTTCAGGATACAAAACGGATTCGGGTTCTGTGCCATGGAGTGGGTCTATGCCGCTAAAAGCATCCGGGTTTCTTGTGATTATCAGAGCGGGTTCAATGATAAACCAGGAGCTTGCAGGCCATTGATTGCCTTTTTTGTAGAGCCAGGCATACATGCAAAGTTGCAGATCTTCCTTGTTTTTCATCAGTTGAGTCCGGTACCCTTTGCCTTTCCATTTGAAGTCTACTACCATGCGCTCATCCCCCCTTTGTAGGACAAGGTCGGCGCGCGCCTTGAGTTCCAGGCCTTTCCAACTCGCTTCTGTTCCTTCCTCTACTGCGAGTGGGGTCCAGTTGTTTTCCCGGATGAGCGACAACAGGGTCCATGAGGCGAACTGGACTTTTTTGATGAAATTTAATTTCTCAGGTTCATTGCCGTAAAGCAGTAGTGGAGAGCCTTCCCGTTCCATGAGTTGTTGCAGGGTGCTTTCAACCCATGCTGCGAGTTTTTCTTTTGACCATTCTTCGTCGCTTTGTTTGAGGAGGCGTTCGAGCAGACGGTGTGCCAGGTTGCCTTTGAGGGTGTTGATGCCGACCATGCCCAGCAGTGGGGATTTGTACCACTGGAGGACGTATTTGAAAAACCACTGGTAAGGATAGTAGATCATGGTTTCTATGCTGGAGGGACTTTCTTGTGTCCGCTCCCAGTTGTCGGGCATTTGGTGAAGTTGCAGAAATGGTTGGGGGGCTTCGACTTGTTGTATTTCAATGGATTGTGGGCCGGGGATCTTGAAAAATTGCCGGCATTTTTCCAGTTGCGCCGGGTCGTCAAGGTCAAAGGTGACCTCATCGGCGTTGGTGAGGCGGGTGCCGATCAGGGGCCAGAGCGGATGGCTGTGGGTAGCTTTGCCGTCTACGCTGCCCGGTATGGCAAGGACCATTTGTTGTTTGGCTTTCAAAAGGGGCAGTTGCTGACTCCAGGATTGGAATTGGTTTTTGCCGGCAGGCAAATCAAGAGAAATGCCCTTGCCCGAAAGATATTGAATGACTTCTCTGGTCCAATGGGTAAAAAAGTAGGGTTTTTCGCTGGCGCTAAAGTTCCACCACAGCAATTGCCCGGTGTTGAACAATAGTGCATTGGGCTGTCTGATGTAGTCCAGATGCTCCGTCTGAGGGGCATGTAGTTGGGTATGAACAGGCTCGAAAATGGTGCGTACCACTCTTTCTATATCCAGTGAGGTGACGCGATCCTCCGGAATAGCTTCCAGCAGTTCGGCTGCTTTCCTGGCCTGATCTGCCAACTGGGTGTAAAGTGGGGCACTTTCTTTCTGCCCTTGTTTTATTGCCCAGAACTGAATGAATCGAAAAATGCCTATGGCATCTGACTTAGGGGCATCGCGTTGGATGTCATAGCGTTTTCTTTCAAACCAAAATCTATATTGCTCGCGCGCTTCTTCTGCGAGTTCTTTTGATTTTTGTTCGATTTGCTTCAATGTTCCAAAGACCATACCGGTCCATCCCTCTCCCATAATTCCGGGGCGTTGGGAAATGTATTTGGCAATGGCATATCCCAATTCTGCCTGGAGGGGTTTGACGGACAAGCCTGTAAACTCCAGTATTTTAGTGGGATCTACGGGGTTCCAAAGGAAACTCCCGGCAAGTTTGAGGACCTGTTGCCCGGGTCTGGAATGGGAGGGTTGGCTGAGCCCCATGGCAGGCAGCCCTTCTTCGGCGAGGATCATATCAAAGATTAGGGACTGGTCTGTAAGGAGGCAGGTGGGGCGAAAATCCTGATTTTGGGCAATTATCTTGGAAACCTGTCTGGCCAGATCTACTGCCCGCTTGCTTTTCAGGATAAGAAAAGAACCGTCTCTATCCAGTGTGATTTTGCTGGTATTTTTTTCGCAGACAAGCTGTTGTATTTTTTGAAGGTCTGACGTATCAGCTTCCGGATGGTGTGGCAATGCTTGTATTTTTATACCTTTTTGTTCCAAAACCCGGAACAGCCTCTGCCAGTGCACGGGAAGTAAATGAAGGGGCTCGACGTGAATGAGCGTCTGAAAAGGAATTTCAACTGTGGGCAACTGTTTGAGTAGGCGACTGAATCGATCCGCAAATCCTGTAGAGAGGACGTATTGTATTTGTTCGTCAGCCTCGATGAGTGTTTCCAGTTGGGAAAAGACGGTCAGGTAAGGAGGGGTATCGGGTTCATTTTCAAAGTTCCAGCCAGCCAGGATCAATTCGTCTCTTTTTTTCAGCAGATCTTTGCTGGTGGCAAATTGATCGGATTGAAAGGAAGCACCAAAAAATACTTCGGGGTCTTTTTCCAGCAATTGTCGTGCTACTTTTCTGAAACGAGGGATGCGCAGATAATCCATGTCCGCAGGGTTGTTGTCATTTCCACAGGCAATTTCCAGCAGCTGTATCAAACCCGAGGGACCCAGGTAATGTACCCATGGTTCAGGAGCCAGGTTTTGTTGAAAATCTTCATCCAGTGCCAGTCCAAAGTAAAGCAGCATAAAAAATATTTTTTCTTATAGTGGTTAGGAGGTAATTGGCGTAAATTTGAAAGATCTTTGTAATAAAGGTATAAAGCAAAAATCAAATCCACATGAAAACAACCCTTCACCTTTCCTTTATGATGTTATTTGTTTTGTTGTTTCAGGTTCCGGCAATGGCTGTTGAGTCCGGTAAAATCAGGAGAGAAGCTTCGGAGAAGACAAGTTCAGTGAGCGATGCTACTCCTGATAAGAAAGAACAACGCAAGCAGAAGCGCCTGGATCGATGGCAGGAAAAGTGGGAAGCACAGGCTGAAAATGCGAGGGGGCTGACAGATAGGGGCGGTTTCAGACTCGGACTTTTGCTGATGGGAGCAGGTATATTGCTGGGAATATTAGCAGGTTTGGGAATATTGAAAGGTTTGCTGAGCCTTACAGGGGGATTGGCATTTATTGTTGGGTTGGTATTGGTAATTATTGAGTTAGTGGATTTCTATGCTTAACCGCCGGTAGCTTTGCGGAGCTGCTCCATCTGATTTGTCCAGAGGCGCTTTTGGTCTTCCACTTCGTCGGCATCACAGAAGTCTGTGACAACCAATATAGTTTCCGAAGTAACCGGTGATTGACCTATCTGAAATTCAAGGTATTCTTCCTCGTCATCGGCATCTTCCCATTTGAAGCGTAGCAACTCGTCTTCTATGTCGACTACCAATTCTGCTACTTCCTCTGCACCATTCCAAAGAAAGGTAAAGTAGGAGCCGCTGATGTCGATTTCGTCGCAAAACCATCGGGTAAGGCAACTGGGCGTCGTAAGGAAGGTATAGAGAATATTCGGAGATGCCCTGAAAATAAACTCCATGTTGATGGATACTCTTTCCATAAAAGTTGAATTAAGCAACACTTTTGATGGAAGTGAGGATATTGACCAATGACTCATTCCATGCTGACAGGCACAATTAAAAATAAAAATCTGATTTTTCCAAATATTGTATTCATTTTCATTTTTTTGGTAAAAAAGCAGATCAAAATTATTTTGTCCGGATTCTTTTCAACCCCGGGTTGGAAAGTGTGGTTAAATAATTGTGTGATTGCTACACTTTTCAGGGCGCACTGATGTGTTTTAAGATGTTTTTTCCGCAGGAAAAAAATTAGTTTCCTTGTAAATTGTGGCAAAGGCTTGACATAAAATGCATTTTAGCCTATTTTTGAGGGCTGAAATCTTAAGGGAGTGTTAAGAACAAGGCTTTAACCTGTAAACTTGTCAATCCCTCATCTCGGTAAAAATTGTTTAGAAGCTATATCAAGATCCTTTTTGAATCCAAAGGATGATTCTGAGATAGCTCCTATATATATCCCTGAGCGAATAACACCTGTGCATGATCCTTCCCAAATGGCACTAAATTTGGTATATGTATAACTTAATTTACATCTTAAATTAATTAACGGCAAATACATGAGACAGCTCAAGATCACCAAGTCGATTACCAATCGCGAAAGTCAATCCCTGGAAAAGTATCTGCAGGAAATTGGTAAAGTTGACTTGCTTACCCCGGAAGAAGAGGTGGAATTAGCAAAAAGGATCAAACAAGGCGATGAAGCAGCCCTGGAAAAACTGACCAAAGCGAACCTCAGGTTTGTTGTTTCAGTAGCCAAACAATATCAAAATCAAGGTCTTTCTCTAAGTGACCTTATCAACGAGGGCAATTTGGGTTTGATCAAAGCCGCCCAGCGTTTCGACGAAACCCGTGGTTTCAAATTCATTTCTTACGCCGTTTGGTGGATTCGCCAGTCTATTCTTCAGGCATTGGCAGAGCAGTCCCGTATCGTTCGCCTTCCCCTTAATAAAGTGGGATCCCTCAATAAAATCAACAAGGCCTTTTCTGAATTGGAACAGGAGTTTGAGCGCGAGCCTTCCTCTGAAGAATTGGCTGAGATCCTTGAAATTCCAACAGAAGAGGTGGAAACTACCCTTGGAGTGGCAGCCCGCCACGTTTCTATGGATGCTCCTTTCGTTGAAGGAGAAGACAATTCATTGTTGGATGTTCTTGAAAACAGCAATACACCTGGAACAGATCAGGAACTGGATTACAACCAGTCTTTGCGCCGCGAAATTGAGCGTTCTTTGAGTACGCTTACAGAACGTCAGTGCGATGTGATCAAATTGTACTTCGGAATTGGTGTGGAACATCCCATGTCATTGGAAGATATTGGAGAAAAATTTGGCCTGACCCGCGAACGGGTTCGCCAGATCAAAGATAAAGCCATCAACAAATTGCGCTCCGCCAACAGAAGCAAGTTGTTGAAAAACTATCTGGGGTCTTAAATTGCTGTTGCAACGTTAATAATGATTTAGTTTTTCTCTGCATCCTTTCTAAGGGACGCAGAGAAAAACTGAAAAAACAAGGTTTGTAAAAGACAGCATGATTTCTCTTCGCAAGCCCTGAGCCCCTCTCAAACACACTTCCGCCTATTCTCCCCAAAAGAGACTTCCCTTGTTGTGGAAATAAGTTATAGTCCTATCGGTCGATTGATGCTTTCCTCGAGGGAAATGAAGGTTTCGGTTCTCTGAATTCCCGAAATATTCTGAATTTTATTCAATACTTCTCTCAGGTGGTTGGTATCGCGGCAGATGACTTTGGCAAAGATATTGTACAATCCGGTGGTGTAGTGGGCAGCTACTATCTCAGGGATGAGGGTAAGCTGGGCTGACGCATCGTTGTACATAGAACTTTTTTCAAGGTAGATACCCAGGAAGGCACAAACATCGAATCCGAGTTTTTCGGGATCAACCTCCAAAAGATAGCCCTTGACAACGCCGGAGTCCTCCAGCTTTTTCATGCGTACATGTATGGTGCCACCGGAAACCGCCAACTCCTGCGCTATATCCGTATAGGGTCTTTTGGCATTTTTCATCAACTTTGATAAAATTTGCCGGTCTAGTTTGTCAATTTCCTGAACTTTGCTCATAAAGCTTCAAAATTTTGAGGCAATTTAGGGTTTTAGAATTATTTTTTATAATTCGACCGAAAACTTAGCGATTTTAAACTTTCTTCTCAATGTGCTGTATAAAATAAAAGTTTTGCGCATTTTGCCGAAAAATTAATCAAACACTGCCTCATTTAACCAGTTAGCGTCTATGCTTTCAAACAATAATTACAAAACACTGAAACCCCACCAAATTTGGATGCCACTGCTCCTCTCCTGTGCCCTCGTGGGAGGAATACTTATTGGAACCAATTTGTCCGGAACTACCGCTGATGTAGTAGGGGATAGTTTGGCATCCGAAAAAACAGGGAAGATCAACGAATTGCTTCGTTACATCGAAGCGAGGTATGTGGAAGAGGTGGATGATACGGAATTGATTGATAGGGCTATCAATAGCATTCTCCAGGAATTAGACCCTCATTCCGGGTACATTCCGGCAGATGAACTCGAGAAAGAAAATGAGTCTTTGCAGGGAGCTTTCGAAGGGATAGGAGTGGAGTTTATGGTAATCCGGGACACGATTGTGGTGCTGAATCCTATTGAAGGGGGGCCATCGGCAAGTGCAGGTCTGGAGGCCGGCGATAAGATCATCCGCATAGAAGAGGAAGTAGTAGCCGGAATCAATATCGATTCAGATGCTGTGATCAAACGTTTGAAGGGGCATGAGGGAACAGCTGTCAGATTGGGGATTCTCAGACAAGGGGAAAGTAGCCTTAGAGAATATACTATCCAGCGTGGCCAAATCCCGCTAAAGAGCGTGGAAGCAGCTTATGAGATACGCCCGGGAATTACTTACCTGAAGATCAATCGATTCAGTCAGCATACTTTCCAGGAATTTATGGAAGCAATGGCCAACCTGTATGCTGACGACCAGCGCAAGGATCTTATCCTGGATCTTCGCAACAATCATGGCGGCTACCTTCAACAAGCAACTCGCCTGTTAAGCCAGTTTTTTGCGGAAGCAGGAGTGATGCTGGTTTATACAGAAGGTCGTCAAGTGGACAAAATAGAATACAAAAGCCAGGGCAGAAAATATTTTAATATAGGTGATGTGGTAGTGCTGATCGACGAATATACAGCTTCTGCAGGAGAAATAGTGGCAGGTGCTTTGCAGGATCAGGACAGGGGAGTTGTGGTTGGAAGGAGGTCTTTTGGAAAGGGGCTGGTGCAGGAACAATACGACTTGAAAGATGGTTCTGCCGTGCGCCTGACCGTATCAAGGTATTACCTTCCCTCCGGGAGATCCATACAAAAAACCTTCGCTGACAGAGATGCCTATCGCAATGACCTTAGATTGCGAAGGGAGTCAGGCGAACTTTTTAGCAAGGAGGCGATGGTACCTCTGGATTCAACGCCTTATTATACAAGAAAGAATCGGGTAGTGTATGCGCATAGTGGCATCTTGCCGGATGTTTTTGTAGGTATGAAGGACACAGAGATGGCTTTTTCCAACCGTGAATTGGCAGGTATTCTCCCTGGCTACCTCTATAGTGGACAAGGTTTTGAGCCCGATTTGAAGGCAAAATACCCCGATGCAGGATCGTTCATGCGCAATTTTAGGGTGGGAGCGGATCAATTGGAGGCATTTTTTGCATTTGCAGCAGAAGAAATGCCTGATTTTAGTACAGAAGGTCTGAAAAACAATGCGGCAGAGGCAGGAATGGCGATTAAAAACTATCTGGCTACTGCACTTTTTAGCGAAGCGGAACTCATTAGGGAACTCAATGAATCCGACGACTTTATCTTGAAAGCACTGGATGTTTTGAATACCGATGAACCCCTCTCGCACCTGCAGGATTTTCAGGATTGATTTTTTGGCAAAGCCGGAATATAAAAAAGGGCATTAATCTCTCAGAAAGACCAATTCATCCCTGTTGGAAAGCTTTACCATGACAGAAAGTTCGGCACTTCCATCTTCGTCCATCCTTCTCTTGACAATGTAATCGACCCTTTTGGCCAGATCGTGCTGTATGGCAGAAAAGGAAGTGGGAATATTGTTGTCACCGGTAGCTGCTGCCGTAGTGAGCAAAGGTTTGTCAAAAGCCCGGATCAGATTTTCGCAATAGTCGTCTTTGACAATGCGAAAGGTCAGAAAGGGATGGTTGAGCGGGAAATAACCGGGAGAAAGATCTCGTTTTTCTATCATGACAGACAGAGGACGCTGATGGTAGAGAAGGAGTGTTTCCAGTCTCGGATGCAGGTGACGGATGGCAGATTTCAGCCTCTCAACGCTGTCTACCAGTATTTCATAGTGCAAGGGGTCCTTACTGGACTTTAGGTGGAGCAACCTATTGATGGCATCCAGGTCAGTAGCATCACAACCCAGGCTCCAGACAGTATCTGTAGGAAAGAGGATGACTCCTTCGTTCTTGAGGATGCGCAGTACTCCGTCCAGCTCGTATGGTTTATGGTGTGTTTTATCAGGATAGTCTGTAAATGTCAGGTTCATGGAATACTTGTTTGGATTATTATCAGCTTGCTCATCCCGGAGGATGTACAAGAGCAGTGCAAATATACAAATTACCTGTATATTAGTGTTCTGCCAAAACCTGACTAAATAAAGGGGACAAATTTCTTTCTTCCATAAAATTGCGACCGATAGCATGAATCCAAAGTTGCGACTGATATTCCTGTTTGCTTTGTATGCGGCCTTGCCGGCCAAAATGTGGTCCAACCATATCATTGGAGGGGCCATCACGTATGAGTGCCTGAGTGAGGGTCGGTACAAGTTTGTGCTAAAAATGTACCGGGATTGTTATTGTACCAATTGTGCTGATTTTGATGAACTTGCAGCAATTGGAGTGTATCGTTGTGATGCAGGCGGGACCTGTGCCTCTCAGGATCAGGCAGACGCTTATCGCACCGTAAATGTACCGATCAAAACGATCAATTCGGTAGGCATTCCGGATTATCCCTGTCTGGTCGCTCCGGATGTTTGCGTACAGGAAGGGGTGTACGAATGGACCATGGATTTGCCGGTATCGGATATCAGTTATCACATTTCCTATCAACGTTGTTGCCGCAACCGGACGATCAATAACATGTTGGCGCCGGATGATACCGGAGCTACCTATGCTATAGAGATTACGCCCGAATCCCAGCGTTTGCAAAACAGCAGTCCTTCTTTTAACAGTTTTCCGCCCACGGTTATTTGTGCAGACGCTTTGTTGGAATATGATCACTCAGCTACGGACAAGGATGGGGATCAGTTGGTTTATGAGTTGTGCAGTCCGTTGGCCGGTGGTGGGCCCTTGTTGAACTCTCCTTTTTTTGCGACCTGCCAGGGCGCCAAACCTACGCCTTCCTGTCCGCCGCCTTACGATGAGGTACGTTTCAGACTGCCCAACTATTCTACACTCAACCCCCTGGGCGGTAGTGGCGATTTGACCATCAACCCGGTTACAGGACTGATGCGTGCCACGCCTCAGTTTTTAGGGCAATTTGTAGTGGGAGTATGTGTATCGGAATACCGCGACGGGGTGTTGTTGAGTAAGATTTACCGGGATTTCCAGTTCAATGTTGCCAATTGCGACCCGCTGGTGGTGGCGGATGTCAAAGAAGATGCCATTATCAATGGGCAGGAATTCCTGATCAATTCCTGTGGGGTCAATGCCGTTACTTTCCAGAACGAGAGTTATCAGAGATCGGTGATCAAGGAATTTGAGTGGCGTTTTGACATCAATGGGCAGACGGAGGTGTTTAAGGATTGGAGTCCGACCGTTACTTTTCCGGGAATCGGGAATTATACCGGAGCATTGATTTTGAACCCCGACACCGATTGCGGGGATACGGCACAAATTTCTGTCAATGTATATCCCGAAATTGACGCAAACTTTTCCTATTCTTATGATACTTGTGTTTCAGGGCCGGTGCTGTTTGAAGATTTGACAACTACCGGAGCCAATAGCATTACGGAATGGCGCTGGGATTTCGGAGATGGCAACAGTTCTGATTTGCAGGATCCGCGCCATTTGTACCGCCAGCCGGGAGACCTTCCCGTGACGCTCAGGGTGACGGACAGCAATGCCTGCTCGGATGAGATCACCCAACCTATTGGCTATTTTCCTGCCCCTGCCATCATAGTCATTGCTCCCAGTACATTCAATGGTTGTGTGCCGGGAGATGTATTTTTTGACAATTTGTCGTACCCCATTGACGAAACTTATGGCATTTACTGGGACTTTGGCGATGGGAAAAACAGTACCGATATCAGTCCGTCCAATATCTATGAAAATCCCGGTGTATATACAGTCAAGGTAGAGATTACTTCTCCCATAGGGTGTACCATTGACACAACCTTCAATAGCTTGATTACCATACGCCCTTCTCCGGAAGCAGGCTTTGACTACCTGCCTGAAGAACCTACCAACATCATTCCGGAGGTGCAGGTATTTGACCGCTCAGCCAATGGTGTAAGATGGTTCTACGACTTTGGCGATGGATATACCACCTATGAAAAGAACCCTTTGCATACTTTTCGGGATACCGGAACTTACCTGATCACACAAATCATCACCCACCCCAGTGGTTGTCAGGACACCTTTAGTCGGGTGATCGACATCAAACCCGAGGTGCGGTATTTTTTACCCAACGCTTTTACGCCAAACGGCGATTCTGTCAACGATGTTTACCTGGGGGCAGGCATTATGGAAGGAGCACAGGAATTCCGGATGTCTATCTGGAACCGTTGGGGAGAGCTGGTCTTTGAAAGCTTTGACCCCAAGGAAGGTTGGAACGGACGTAAGTTCAATACCGGTGAAGACATACCGGAGGGCGTATATGTAGTGACGGTAAGCTATCGCGATCCCCGTGGAGAACCTGTCAAGCTCAATGGATTTGCTACCCTGATCCGTTGATTGTAAGGGATAAAATGTATGATTTTAAAAGAAATCTTTGCTTTAAGTCAATGATTTTGTATCTTTGCACTTCTTTAAAATGGAGTCATAAGTTTAAAACAAGAATACAATGGATGCTTTAAATTATGTCCACGAGCAGTTGAGTAAAACCGTTAATTATCCGGCATTCCGCTCAGGTGACAACGTAGTAGTCAGCTACAAGATTATAGAAGGAGACAAGGAGCGTATCCAGGATTTCCGTGGAGATGTAATCCAGATCAAGGGCGAGGGTTCTACCAAGACCTTCACTGTAAGAAAGATGTCTAATGGTGTAGGCGTAGAGCGTATTTTCCCGTTCACTTCTCCCAACATTGTAGAGGTAAAGGTATTGAAGCGAGGTAAGGTGAGAAGATCGCGTTTGTTTTACCTTAGAGAATTGGTTGGTAAGAAAGCGCGTATCAAAGAGCGCAAGTTTATCAAGAAATAAGAAAAAAAGCGAATCCATTTGGGTTCGCTTTTTTTTTGCGCTTGCGCGAAAAAATCCGGATGTTTTCTTTACTGGTACAACAACTCTTCTGCGAGACCTAATTCTTCCCTTACCAGAGCCTCCAGCGTTTGTACTTCTTTGGTGTAATTGACGCTTATTTCTTCATTATTTGCTGGTTTGAGTTCCTGCAATACTGAAAAAGCAAATCCTGCTTCGCCAACTTTGTTCCAATCCTGCTGCAACGTATGATTGCGATGGCTGCCGAAGCGCAGTTCGGATTTGTGGCGGTTCCAGCGTGCTTCCATATTGGTACTGCCTTCAATCCACCGTTTGTTGTTGCTTGTATTCAGAATCTGGAATACTCCCATCAGTGGTTTTTTTTCTTTGTATGCGGCCTGCAATACCTTACGATCTTTCATAATTGCATCTATCTTGGATGTAAAAGTAGGTTCTAAGGCAGGGAATAGCTGCCTTTTGTGTAAATTTAAGACAAATGCGACTGTAAAACCTGAAATGATGCCGGAAACTATCACCCATTATCGTGCCTGCAACTTATGTGAAGCCATTTGTGGATTGAAAATAGAAGTCAGGGGAAAAGAGATTTTGTCTATTAAAGGTGATCCCGACGACCCTTTGAGTCGGGGACATATTTGCCCCAAAGCGGTTGCCTTGAAAGACATTTATGAGGATCCGGACCGCTTGCGCAAGCCCGTGAGGCGAACAGCCGGGGGATGGCAGGAAATCTCCTGGGAAGAAGCGTATGCGGAGGTCGTTGCCGGATTGACCGGAGTACAGGAGAAATACGGGAAAGATGCGGTAGGGGTGTATTTGGGCAATCCCACTGTACACAATTGGGGGAGCATGCTTTATGGCCCGGAGTTTTTGAGGTTGTTGCAGACAAAAAAGCGATTTTCGGCTACTTCAGCCGATCAGCTGCCTCATCATCTGGCTGCTTATTTTATGTATGGGCACTACATGGCCATTCCGATACCGGATGTAGATCGCACCCATTATATGTTGATTTTGGGAGCCAATCCACTGGTTTCCAATGGAAGTCTGATGACAGCTCCAGGCATGGACAAGCGACTGAAGGCCATCCAACGAAGAGGAGGACAAGTTGTAGTGCTGGATCCGCGACTCACAGAGACTGCAAAAATGGCCGACAGGCATCACTTTATTCGCCCGGGAAAAGACGTCTATTTTCTATTGGCATTCGTCCATACCCTCTTTGAGGAAAACTTGCTTGACTTAAAGCAATTGGAATCGTATACGAGTGGTGTTGAACAGGTAGCAGCACTGGTAAGATCTTATGCTCCAGAACGCGTAGCAACTGTTACCGGGGTGTCGGCAGCGGCAATCAGGCAACTGGTACGTGAGTTTGCTGCTGCTCCCTCAGCAGTTTGTTATGGCCGCATGGGCCTTTCCACACAGGAATTCGGGGGGCTTTGCCAGTGGTTGATTCAGGTTGTCAACATCCTTACAGGCAACCTGGATCGCCCGGGAGGAGCTATGTTTGCCTTGCCTGCTTTTGATTTGGTTGCCCAACAGGTGAGTAAGGGCAAAAGAGGGTCTTTTGGTCGCTGGAAAAGCCGCATCAGGGGAATCCCCGAGTTTGGTGGAGAATTACCGGTAGCCGAATTGGCAGAAGAAATGCTCAGTCCCGGGGAAGGGCAGATTAAAGCCCTCGTTACCTCAGCAGGCAACCCTGTATTGTCCACACCCAATGGGCGATTGCTGGACAAAGCACTTTCCGATCTTGATTTTATGGTTTCCATAGACATCTATATCAATGAGACCACCCGTCACGCCAATATTATTCTTCCACCTGCCACGGGTTTGGAGACAGACCACTACGACATGATTTTTCACATTTTTGCAGTTCGGAATACAGCCAGGTATTCGCCGGCATTGTTTGAGCGCGGGGAAGACCAGCGGTACGACTGGGAAATTTTCCGGGAGCTTGCACTTCAGATGGGGGGAAAACCAAGTGCTTTCTCACCTAAACAAATGCTGGCTTATGCCTTGCCTTTTGGGCCCTATGCATCCGAAGGCATAACCCTGGATTACCTGCAACAACATCCGCATGGCTTAGACTTGGGGCCCTTGCAGGTTTGCTTGCCTGAGCGATTGTTTACACCTGACAGAAAAATCAACCTGATTCCGGAGGTTTTTACTGCTGCTTTGGCAAAACTGGAAATACCTGCGGAAGAGCCGGAAGATTCCGGCACACTGCTGTTGATTGGCCGTCGGCAGCTGCGCTCCAACAACTCCTGGATGCACAACAGTTACCGCCTGGTGAAGGGTGGGGATCGTTGTACAGTGCTGATCAATCCTTCCGATGCCGAAGTTCGGGGAATTTCGCAGGGACAAGAGGTAGAAGTAAGCTCAGCAGTAGGGAAGGTTGTATTGGCTGCCGTTTTAAGTGAGGAAATGATGCCTGGTGTGGTGAGCATTCCTCATGGTTGGGGGCATGCCAGGAGTGGTATCAGCCTGTCTGTTGCCGCTGAACATCCCGGAGTGAGTGTCAATGATTTGACGGACAACCAAAAGATAGATGAGTTGAGTGGTAACGCTGTGTTTAGTGGAATTCCCATAGAGGTAGTAAGGATATAGGACAAAAAAGACGGGCCATTTTGTTGTTTTTTGCAAACAGAAAAATGACCCGTTCAGAAGATTATCCAAGTAAACTATCAAGAATAATTCGAAATAGCTTTTATTGACTATTTGGATTCCGGTCTCAGGCTGCGCACCACGCGACCTGCCTGCCACATCTCAGAGTTTCTAAGCTCAGAAAGTTCGCCTTCCAGTTTTTCGCGATAGTCCGGCTGTGAGTTGGAATCGATGGATTTTTGTGCTTCGTTGCCGGTGGCTACACTGTTGTACAGGTCTTCAAACACAGGTGCTACGGCATCTCTGAATTTGTCTTTCCAGTCCAGTGCTCCACGCTGAGCAGTAGTAGAACAGTTGGCGTACATCCAGTCCATGCCATTTTCTGCAACAAGCGGCATCAAAGACTGCGTAAGTTCTTCTACCGTTTCATTGAATGCTTCACTAGGGGAGTGGCCATGTCTTCTCAAAGTCTGGTATTGCGCTTCAAAGATACCCTGGATGGCTCCCATCAAAGTACCGCGCTCTCCGGTAAGGTCACTGTACACCTCTTTTTTGAAGTCTGTTTCAAACAAGTAGCCCGAACCGATACCGATGCCCAGTGCAATTACGCGGTCAAAAGCTTTGCCGGTAGCATCCTGGAAGATAGCGTAGCTGGAGTTGAGTCCGCGACCTTCAAGGAACAATCTTCGCAAGCTGGTACCTGATCCTTTTGGTGCGACCAAAATTACATCAATATCAGCAGGAGGAACGATGCCGGTACGATCGTTGTAAGTGATGCCAAATCCATGAGAGAAGTAAAGGGCTTTGCCTGCTGTCAGGTGTGGCTTCAATTGAGGCCATACGGCAATTTGAGCAGCATCAGAAAGGAGGTACTGGATAATGGTACCCTTCGCAGCCGCTTCTTCGATTTCAAAAAGTGTTTCACCGGGAACCCATCCGTCACTGACTGCTTTGTCCCATGTTTTGGATCCTTTTCTCTGGCCGACAATTACGTTGAAGCCGTTGTCTTTCAGGTTGAGTGCCTGACCTGGACCCTGTACACCATAACCAATGATAGCGATGGTTTCGTTTGCCATCATTGTTCTGGCTTTATCGAGTGGAAATTCTTCGCGGGTGACCACATTTTCTTCAACACCGCCGAAATTTAACTTTGCCATAGAGGAAATACTTTGTAATTAAGAAAAGAGTTTTTGTTTACCCGAGCTTGTCAGCCTTTTCGGATATATTGGTAAATAGCTGATCTTCTTCGATCTTCCTGAGATAGTTGTTCAACCTTTCCATAGGTCTTACGATGGCTACCCTGCCGGAACGTGCAAATTCGTAGATGCCTATAGTTTTGAGTTCATTGAGCAGGGCTTCAGTTTCATTGGCATGTCCTGTTTTTTCAATGACAATGTATTCGGGTTCTATTTCCAGAATGCGTGCATTGTAGCGTCGAATGAGTTCTTCTACCTTGTTGCTGTTGCTAAAGATGTGAGTAGGAACCTTGTAGAGTGCGATTTCCTGGAAGACTATTTCTTCCGGGTGGTAGTAAAAAGCTTTGAGGACATCTACCTGTTTGTCTATCTGAGCGACCAATTTTTGCACTTGTTCTTCCGTGACCTCTACCATAATGGTAAAGCGATGTATTCCCTCGATAGAGGATTTGGAAGCGGTCAGGCTCTCGATATTAATGTGTCGTCTGGAAAAAACCGATACCACTCTGGCCAGCTGCCCGGTTGAGTTCTCAATAAAGACGGTTATGGTAAAATGTTTGGTATCCATGAGTGGCATTTACTTGTTGAGGGATTGATTATCGAGTACGATTTCGTCTACAGCAGCTCCGGAAGGCACCATGGGGAATACATTTTCTTCTTTTTCCACTCTTACGTGCAAAAGATAAGGTCCTTCGTGGGCCAGCATTGCTGCGATGGCTTCTTTGAGTTCTTCCGGTTTGTCAATGGTTTTTCCGGGCACGCCAAAGCCTTCAGCAATCTTGATGAAATCGGGATTCTTCAGTTCTACCGAAGAATAGCGCTCTTCAAAGAAGAGTTCCTGCCACTGCCGGACCATGCCCAGGAAATTGTTGTCAAGCAAAACGATCTTAACGCCCACATTCCACTGTGAGAGCATGCCCAGTTCCTGCAGGGTCATCTGGAAACCACCATCTCCTATAAAGGCGATTACTTCTTTATCGGGTTGTGCCAGTTTGGCCCCAAAGGCAGCTGGCAGGCCATAGCCCATGGTGCCGGCACCTCCGGAAGATACCCAGGCATTGGTAGAGCGATAGTTGTAGTAGCGGGCGGCAATCATTTGGTGCTGCCCAACATCGGTAGCTACGATTGCCATGCCATTGGTCTGATCCGATACTTCTTTTACGGCCATTCCCATGCTGATATTTCCCAGTTGCGTGGGGCTAATGGCCTTGTTGATGACCTTTTCTTTCTCTATGGCATCACAGGCTCTGAAGGAAGCCATCCACTCCGGATAGGTTTTTTCGCTGACTAGCGGCAGCAAAGCTTCCAGGGCTTCTTTGGCATCCGCATGTACAGGACAGTGTGCATGTACGTTTTTGTTGATTTCGGAAGCGTCAATCTCTATGTGGATGACTGTTGCCTGTTTGGCATAATCACTCAACCGGCCGGTAACGCGGTCATCAAAACGCATGCCTATGGCAATGAGGACGTCACATTCATTTTGCTTGATATTCGGCCCGTAATTGCCGTGCATGCCCAGCATACCGGTGTACATAGGATGGTCAGTGGGCAGGGTAGAAAGTCCCTGTAGCGTACAGGCAAAAGGGATTCCAGTTTTTTCTACAAACTTGTGGAAAGCTTCCTGTGCTCCTGCTATTTGAATGCCATGTCCTGCCAGAATCATGGGCTTTTGAGCTTTGTTGATAAGCGTTGCGGCCTGTTGCAGGGAGCTGGCTTCTAATTTTGGTCTGGGGTGGTAACTCCGGATTTTTGGCTTTTCATGGACGTACCACTCCATTTCCTGAAACTGGGCATCTTTGGTGATGTCTATGACTACAGGGCCGGGCCTGCCTGAATTGGCGATGTAAAAAGCCTTGGCAAAGATCTCAGGGATTTCGCTTGCTTGGGTAATCTGATAATTCCACTTGCTGACGGGAATGGTGCAATTGATAACATCGGTT
>JALQTV010000310.1 GCA_023268675.1 Saprospiraceae bacterium
GAAGTTCGACACAGAGCTTCAAAACCCTTTGGAGAAATGTAAAAAATATGTCCAGGAGTGCTCACAACTGGTAAGCCCGTTTTGCTGAAACTTTTTCTTTTGGCAGTGTATTCGTTAGTTCCGTTAGGTATGCGAACATAAATTATTCCATCGTCCTTTAGTAAAGAGCGGGCTCGTCTAAAGAATCTGATGGGGTCAGGTACATGCTCTATTACATCCCTGATGTGCAGTACGTCAAAATGTTTTTCTGGTAAAATTGCCGCTCACGCTCGCACCTGTATTGGGTTTTTTGGCTTCTGCTGTGCCAAAAATATGTTCAGAATTTTCGACGTGCTCCTGTGGCAACTCTTCCAGGAAACGACTGGGAGAATTGTACTGCATTTTTCCGAATTTATACCTGCTGTTGGCATAAGTCAGTGTCAGCAACTGCTCTGCGCGAGTAATTGCCACATAAAACAAGCGACGTTCTTCATCGATTGCTTCCAGCGAATCTTTGGACATAAAAGAAGGAAAAAGATCCTCCTCCATACCTACTACAAATACCGACTTGAATTCCAGCCCTTTGGCAGCATGTACAGACATCAGCGTCACATAATCCTGGTCTTCTTCCTCGGTATCCAAGTCTGTCATGAGCGCAATATTCTGAAGGTAAGTCGCCAGCGATTTGTCAGGCAATGTCTCAATATCGATCAGCGTATCATCCTCAACAAAAGACTGGATTCCATCGAGCAGGGCATCAATATTGTCCAGCCGGGCTTTGCCTTCAGGGGTAGTATCTTCTTTCAGTTCGCGCAACAAACCGGATCCCAACACGATAGACCGAGCCAGTGTAAAGGCATCGATATCGGCCATTTTTTCGTGAGCTTCGCTAAAAATTCCTTTGAAATCCAATATGGTTTGTTCCAGGCGGGATCCTCCCTGTAACCGATCCAGCGCCTGCCAGAGAGAAATGTTTTCGGCACGGGCGATTTCCGCCACCTTGTCCATAGACGTTTTGCCGAAACCTCTTTTGGGATAATTGATGATGCGCTTCAAAGCTTCATCATCATTGGGGTTGACAGCGACGCGCAAATAAGCGATCAGGTCTTTTACTTCCTTGCGCTGATAGAAAGACACGCCTCCAAAAATTTTGTAGCGAATGTCGTAGCGCAGGAGGTTTTCTTCGAAAATCCGGGACTGGGCATTGGTGCGGTAAAGGATGGCAATGTCCTTATTTTGGAGGTGATCCCGGTTTTTTTGCTCCAGGATGGCATCCACTACCCTTCTGCCCTCTTCATCATCCGAAATGGCACGGATGAGGCGTATTTTCTGTCCGTCTCCCTTCTCTGACTGAATTTTTTTCTGAATTTGCTGCCGATTGAACATAATCACCCGATTGGCAGCATTGACGATGGGAGTCGTAGAGCGATAATTTTGAACCAGTTTTACCGTCTTGATGCCAAAGGGTTTGTAATCCTGTTCGAAATCCAGGATATTTTGGATGGTCGCTCCGCGAAAACCATAGATACTCTGAGCATCGTCTCCTACCACGTAAATATTGTAAGTCTCCTTGCTGACCAGTTTCCTGATGATGGCATATTGGAGGTGGTTGGTATCTTGAAACTCATCCACCAGGATATATTTGAAGCGCTCCTTGTATTTTTCGGCGATAAAATAATCTCCTGTTTTCGGATCCTTTTGCTGAAGCAGTTCGTAAGTACGATACAGCAGATCATCAAAATCCATGGCTCCTGCTTTCTTACAACGGGCAGTATAGCGTGCATATATTTCGTAGAGGTACAAATGCTGCTTCAATTTATCTTCGCGGCGCAACTCTTCGTCTTCCTGGTAGAGCTTAGGAGTAATCAGTTTGCTTTTGGCCCAGGAAATCCGTGAGCGTATGGCATTTACATTGTATTGCTCCCGCGGAAGGTTCATTTCCTTGATGATCGTAGAAATCAGACTTTTGGTATCATCCGTATCGTACACGGTAAAATTGGTCGGATATCCGATGTGTGCCGCCTCTGTGCGCAAAATACGTGCGAAAATAGAGTGGAAGGTTCCAGCCCAGAGCTTGCCGGCACTGTCCCCTGCGACGCGCTGGATGCGTTCCTTCATTTCGCGGGCAGCCTTATTGGTAAAGGTAAGTGCCAGAATTTGATCGGGTCTGGCCTTATTTTTCGCTAAAAGCCAGGCTATTCGATACGTTAGTACACGTGTTTTACCCGAACCGGGACCTGCTACCACCAGTACAGGACCGTCCTCTGCTACTACTGCTTCTTTCTGTACCTGATTCAGTTCATTTAAAAAATCCAAAACCGCTATTTTTCTGAAAAATTAGAACTATGCTCCCTTTTCCTCTTCAAGTGCTTCCCAATATTCCAGGGCGCGGCGGGTGTGTGGGATGCAAATTGATCCACCCACCAGGTTAGCAATAGAAAACACCTCGAACAATTCGTCTTTGGTCACTCCCAATTCGTGGCAGGTACCCAGATGGTAACGGATGCAATCGTCGCAGCGAAGCACCATGGAAGCAACGAGTCCGAGCAGCTCTTTTGTTTTGGTACTGAGTGCACCTTCCTGATAAGCATTGGTATCAAGGTTGAAAAACCTCTTGAGAACCTTGTTGTCCTCAGCCAGGAGTTTATCATTCATTTTTGCCCGGTAGGCATTGAATTCTTGAACTTGAGACATAGGGTGATATTGGAAACAAAAAATAGGATAACAAAAAGTCGAAGTTATGAAGAAGCGCCCGAAAAAGGCAAATAAAAGATGGGAAGTGCATAAAAAAATAAAAGTGGCCGTAGCCACTTTTATCAAAATGGATCACTATAACACCTATTAGCATCGATCCGGCACTTGTAGCAGTTCCGGATGGATGGGAAGATGTGGGATCCGAGGAAAAAAAGGGCGGAGGGATAGTCCCTCCACCTTCAGTCCTGTATGAGAAACCCTTAACAAATTTACCAACCTGTGAAGTTGGGGTGAGCTACGGCTTAAATTGTGTAATCATAGGGGATATATCCCTGTTGTTGTCACTCACTAAAAATCTTTCGCCGTAGCCCCCAACAATATTGTCCGCTTCAGCTATTGAAAAATCCTTTATTAGATTGTTTTCCCAGAGCTGAGGGCTTAATTTCGAATCGGATCAGGATAAATATCCACCATTACCTGGCGCTAGCTTTCAGCGCGGTTTTCTGAATCGAAATGTATATTTCTTAATAACAATTATTTCCTAAGCTATTGGCCTACAAGCGATTGTTTGATTTTCGATATAAATATTCCATTCGGATACACCATGTTATCCAGCAAAAGGTAACCATCGAAACATCAGGAACAAACACCTCGGCAAGTGATTCAATACCGGCGCATCAATCACACACATCAAACTGTCAGGCGCAGGAATTGGATCAATGTGAAACCACAGAAACTACTGATGTA
>JALQTV010000311.1 GCA_023268675.1 Saprospiraceae bacterium
ACTCAACTTTGCAACCAACTTTTCCAACCCATGGTACCTCAAAATATGAGTGTTCCGCTCGATATCTGGAACGGACCTACCGCCGGCGCCTCCCTGAAAAAGTACATCGAAGAAACAGGAATCGACATGCTGGCCATGAAACCTCACAAACGAGGCTTCCTGGGACATATCTTTTACAAGAGTTTTACCACCCAGATGGTACAGGAACTTCCCATCCCTATCCTCATTCTCAAATAACAAAACGATAAACCATGAAAAGAAGATCATTTTTACGGCACTCCGCAACCACCGCCCTTGGAGTGCCCCTGATGGGCAATGCACTCAGTCAGGGACTTGCCAATCCCGATTTCAACGCGCTGCAAAGCCTATCCGGAGAGGAATACTGGAAGGGCATCCGCAGCTTGTTTCCCCTGCCTGAAGATGAAGTGTATTTTAATACCGGCACATTGGGAGTAATGCCCTCCGAAGTACTTCAAAAAGTGATAGACAGCCTGACCCGCAATGCTACGGAAGCTGCTCAAACCAATTATCAGGGAGAAGGTCCCCTCTTGTTGTCCGGTTATGAAGCTTTTGTTGATTTGAGGACTAAAATAGGAACACTCATCAATGCAGATTACAAATCAATCGCGCTCATACAGAATGCTACTGCAGGAATGAATTATGTTTCCAACGGGCTGGACCTCCAACCCGGAGACGAAATCATCAACACCGACCAGGAACACGGAGGCGGGCGCGCTGGCTGGGAAATCGCAGCCCGAAGGTATGGTCTTGTGTACAAACAAGCCAAATTGCCCATTCCAGCCAATGACCCCCAGGAAATCATAGACAATATTTTCAGCCTGGCTACGCCAAAAACCAAAGTCATTGCCATCCCTCACATGGTATCCGTGTATGGCCTCGTGCTGCCTGTGAAAGAAATTTGTGCGGAAGCAAAAAAGCGTGGCATTTTCACCATACTTGACGGAGCCCAATGTGTAGGACAACTAAAAGTGGATGTGACGGATATCGGTTGTGATGCCTATTTTTCCAGTTTGCACAAATGGATGCTTGCCCCTGCCGGAAACGGCATATTGTACATCAACCCTGAAAGTATTGACAAAATCTGGACCGTCATGGCCAGCTATCAATGGGAAAACACGGATGATCACGGTTTTAGACTTACCCAAAGGGGGACAGGCAATATTTCCATGATCATAGGACTGGAAGCAGCCATTGATTTCCACAACCGGATTGGCAGTGCAAAAGTCATAGCAAGGGTCAAGGAACTCGGTGACTATCTTCGAAATGGCCTTCGGCAAATCCCCAAAGTAAGCATCGTATCATCGGTTCATCCGGAAATGTGCGCAGGAATTACGACCTATCAGGTAGCCGGAACCAGTTCCACCGACTTGCAAAATGAACTTTGGAGAAGAAAAAAATTGCACCCCAGAGCAGCCGGTGAGGCGGGACTGCGCCACAGTACCCATATCTACAACCTGAAATCGGAAATAGACCTGGCACTTGAAATCATTGCTGATGTAGCTTCTCGTGCCTGACCCGGATCAGCCCCTCCTGAACCACAGAAGCTACCAGTTCGCCCTTTCGATTAAACAAGGTACCTCTGGTAAAACCTCTGGCGTTGGAAGCACTCGGGCTTTCCAGCGCCAGCAACAACCACTCGTCCATTCGGAATTCCCTGTGAAACCAGATGGCATGGTCCAGACTTGCCAGCATGAGCTGGTCGAACCTCACTATGTCCTGGTGTGGCAGGATGGCTGTGGTAAGTAGGTTGTAATCCGAAGCAAAGGCAAAAACTTCCTGATGCAGACTGGGTAGGCCATTCATTTCTCCCTTTGCTTTGATCCAGACATGACGCATGGGTTGATGCGGATGAGGATCCAAAAAATCCACCCTTTCAACCGGCTTGAATTCAATAGGTCGGGGTGTCTGATATCGCTTGTACAATTCGGGAAGCGTATCCTTGAAAGAGGCTGCCAATTCTACATCGGATAACAGCGCTTCCGGTCCCGGCACGTTGGGCATGTCAATCTGATGTTCTATTCCCTCTTCTCTGATCTGAAAAGATGCAGACATATTAAAAATGGCCCGTCCTTTTTGAATGGCTTTTACCCTGCGAGTCGTAAAACTTCCCCCATCCCTGATGCGATCTACCTCATAAATAATGGGCAGAGAAGTATCTCCGGGCAGAATAAAATATCCGTGCATGGAATGCACTACCCGATCCTCCGGTACGGTAAGATTCGCTGCATGGAGTGCCTGTGCCAACACCTGCCCTCCATATACCCTTCCCCAGAAAGTTTTGTAGGTCTGACCTTTGAAAAGGTTGTCTTCTATCCGCTCCAAACCAATCAACGCTGCCAGCTCTGCCACATTTTTCATAGCTTTTCATTTAATGTTTGAGCGGCAAGATACGCAATTGAAAAGACATGCTGCACCCAATACCCCTATGTGACAAACATCACAAAAGAGGTTGATAATGATCAATTGAAAAGGTTACCCAACTGGCTACTTTTGAATCAAACAAAAAACATTACGTCATGAGAATCTTAGTTACCGGATTTTTATTGATTCTGGCCACAGGGTTGGCCCTCTCGCAGGAAGCTTATTTTTTGAGCGCAAGCGAGATAAAAATAGATGGCACTTCAACCATCCACGATTGGACTTCAGATGTCACCAAAGCCAGCGTAAGCGGAAAATTTTCTTTGGAAAACAACCTGCTTTCCGCTCTGACGGACGTATCTGTTCAAATCAACGCAAAAGACATCAAAAGCACCAAAGGGTCCATCATGGATGGCAAAACCTGGGATGCTTTGAAAGCCGATAAATACCCCAAAATCAGCTTCAAATCAAATGAGTTGGTTGCATTGAAACACTCAGGTTCCAACTCGGCCTTTCAGTTGAAGGGAAGCCTCACCATTGCAGGCGTTACACGTAATACCACCCTGGACGTGAATGCTGAAGCATTGGCAGATGGTAAAATTCGCTTTCACGGCTCCAAGACCATCGATATGACCCATTTTGATATGGAAGCTCCAACTGCACTCATGGGAACCATTAAAACCGGCAAAGACGTCACCATTCGTTTTGATGTAACCATGGCGCCCAAAGCCATCCTCTCTTCCGACCGAAAATAAGCCTTTAAAAAAGACCCTTTACAACATATAAACAAACAAAAACTCACAATTATGAAAACGAGATTAGATCTCCGACAAGCTGCACTATTCGTTGTACTTTCTCTCCTTGGTTTGCAGGCAATTGCTCAGCAACCCATCATCCAAAATTTCAGACCCTATGACAAAAATGCGGTCAATGTATTTGAACCCAAAAAAGACAAAGAAACTCAATTCGAAGGTACCAAAGTACGCATAGGTGGTAACTTTGCCCAACAATATCAGTCACTTAGCCACGAAAATC
>JALQTV010000312.1 GCA_023268675.1 Saprospiraceae bacterium
ATTCAGCTTTGGATAAACTGGAGCTGCCTAAAGAGATAGAAACCTGGTACGAACTAAGTGCTGCCATTGCCTTTTTAAAAGGAGAAAACCCCGAAACTTCCCGGCGCATTCCGGAATTTTCACACCCGATTGACTGGTCCACCATTGAAGGATTGCCCCATTCTGAACGCCGTGTAAACCTGGTTACCAATAAAGGCAACATTACCCTTACACTTTACCCCGAACTGGCCCCCGGATCAGTCGCAAATTTTCTGGAACTCTCAGCAAAAGGGTTTTTCGACAACAAAGTCTTTCACCGGACTGTTCCAAACTTTGTCATACAAGGAGGTTGCCCCAGGGGAGACGGCTATGGAAGCCTGGATTACGCCATCCGGTCTGAACTACCCCCGATTTATTACCATGAGGAAGGGTTACTGGGCATGGCTTCAGCAGGAAATCATACAGAAGGTACCCAGTTTTTCATCACGCACAGCCCGACTCCTCATCTGGATGGAAGGTACACGATCTTTGGAAAGGTCACTGAAGGGATGGAGTATGTACACCAAATTGCCATAGGCGATACCATCAAAAAAGTAAGCTTAGATTCACGCTTTAACCAATAAAAAATGATAAAAAATACGCCACTAACAGCCATACATGAGGAATTAGGCGCCAAAATGGCACCTTTTGCAGGGTACAATATGCCCATCTCCTATACCAATATAAAAGAAGAGCACCAGGCAGTAAGAGAGCGGGTGGGTATTTTTGATGTCTCTCACATGGGCGAATTCATCGTCAGAGGACCCCAGGCACTGGATCTCATCCAGCAAGTAACCAGCAATGATGCCTCCAAACTTGCCATTGGCGACGCGCAATATTCTTGTATGCCCAATGCCAAAGGGGGTATTGTGGACGATTTGCTGATTTATCGCTTGCCGGAAGACAATTGTGCAGCAGGTGAACAAGCATTCATGTTGGTTGTCAATGCATCCAACATTGAAAAAGACTGGAACTGGATTCAGGAAAACAACCATTTTGATACCCGCCTTATAGATATCTCGGATAAAACAGGATTATTGGCCATACAGGGACCTTTGGCCACCAAAACATTACAAAGCCTGACGGATGTAGATTTGTCGTCTCTGAAATACTATACTTTTACGAAAGGTACCTTTGCCGGAATAGAAAATGTCCTTATTTCAGCTACCGGCTATACCGGTTCGGGAGGTTTTGAGATTTATGCCGACAGCGAACACATGGTTGCCCTGTGGCACAAAATACTAGAAGCCGGAAAGCCATTCGGGATAGCACCAGTAGGGTTGGGTGCGAGGGATACCCTTCGCCTCGAGATGGGTTTTTGCTTGTATGGCAATGATATTACCGACGAGACCTCTCCCCTTGAAGCCGGATTGGGTTGGATCACCCGCCTGAAGAAAGAAAGTTTCATCGCCAAAGACATTCTAACCTCACAGAAAGAAGCCGGCATAAGCAGAAAACTGGTAGGATTCAAGGCAAAAGACAGGCGTGTTCCCCGACACGGCTATGTCATCGAAAACGAAGCCGGAGAAACCATTGGAGAAGTTACTTCAGGTACACAATCCCCAAGCCTGGACATTCCAATTGGTATGGGCTATGTGAGCTTGCCCTACGCCAAAGAGGGAAGCACTATCTATGTAGTAGCTGGGAAAAAGCGTATTGAAGCTACTGTAAGTAAGCCTCCATTTGTTACCCTGAACAAAAACTAAAGGAAAACATTTCTAAGAATATGACTGTCGAGGAAGGAAAAGAAAAGTTCATACAATCGTGGGGAGCCTTGGGAACAAGCTGGGGAATCAATCGAACCATGGCCCAAATCCACGCCTTATTGCTGATCAACGTTGCACCACTCAGTGCTGATGAAATAATGCAGGAACTTCAAATTTCCAGAGGAAACGCCAATATGAATATCAGGGCTTTGATCGACTGGGGCCTGGTTTACAAAGAACTCAAACCAGGAGAGCGCAAAGAATACTTTGTCGCTGAAAAAGACATGTGGGAAGTGGTTCGAAAGATCATAGCACAGCGAAAGAAGAAGGAGTTGGAGCCTATGCTTAAAATACTCGATGACTTGTCGCAGGTAAGTGGCACCGCTGAAGAAACAGAAAACTTTACCAAAGTAATTCACGACATACGGCTATTTTCCAGTAAAGCTGACTCTATGCTCGATGCACTGGCTAAATCTGATGCCAACTGGTTTGTAGGTACTTTTATGAAGCTGATCAAATAATGAAATTTGAAGCCAACTCAATATTATCCGCAAAGATATGCTCTTGAGTTGGCTTCTCTATAGGTTGTCAACTTCAGTTATTTGTCGTCGCCAAAGAAAGCAATGATCTTATCTGCCAATTCAAGCCCGATGTTTGCCTGAGCTTCTACCGTAGCTGCGCCTATGTGAGGCGTGCAAGAAATTTTGGGGTGGTTGAGCAATGCCGGATTAGGAGTAGGCTCATTGTCGAAGACGTCCAGAGCAGCACCAGCGAGGGCATTGCTATCCAAAGCCTCCAACAAAGCTGCCTCGTCAACTGCACCACCTCGAGAAGTATTGATGATGCAGGCACCTGGTTTCATTTGTGACAGTCTGGACGCATCTATCAAAGCCGAGCCTCCGCTGAATGGTACGTGCAAAGTCAGGAAATCGGCCTTGGGTAGTACTTCTTCCATTCGATAAGTCTGCAGGTTAACCGACATTTTGACGTCTTTGCTATTGTAGATATTGATATCTATGTCCGCTTCGTTCACCACAAGGTCAACTGGCATTACATTCATTCCCAAAGCAAGGCCTATACGGGCTACTTCCTGACCTATACGACCGAAACCAATGATTCCAAGAGACTTTCCTCTTACCTGAGTTCCCTCAGAAAAAGCTTTTTTCAACTTTTTAAATTGCTGGGCATCGGCACCCGGCATTTCCCGGTTGGACAAGTGAAGAGATCTCGCCAGGCTAAAAATATGCCCGAAAACAAGTTCTGCAACAGACTGAGAAGACGCAGCAGGCGTATTCATCACTGTGATTCCTTTTTCCTGAGCGTACTGAAAATCAATGTTATCAAGTCCTACTCCTCCACGTGCAATAATCTTCAAATTAGGACAGACATCAATCAAGTCCTTTCGGATTTGAGTAGCACTTCTGACAATCACTACGTCGTAGTCTGGCAGTACTTCAGCCAGCTTATCCTGAGGTACCTTTTCAGTGTCAACCTGATAACCGGCTTCCTCCAGGAGTGTCTTTCCATCTTCCTGGATACCATCATTTGCGAGAATTCGAATCATTGTAAATCATTTTTATTGCTGAGCGCACAAATTAAGGCAAAAAAAATCAGCATACTGTGTCAGCATGCTTAAATAATAATTATTTTTTGTTGTAAGCCTCGGAGCAGG
>JALQTV010000313.1 GCA_023268675.1 Saprospiraceae bacterium
TCGATCTCTACACTATATTTGTTAGTGTAGGATGAATTGTCTCCCGAACAATCTGATCCGAGAGTTGGCTTGAATAATTTTACAGACGAAATGTCTGCAGAATCACAAGCAGAAGGCATCAAACCTGAGGTAGCACTAGGAAACGTGCTATCATCAGGTGCTTGTGCCTGGAGCCCCAGACTAAACGATACAAAGGCGAAAGCCATCAGCATCGTTCGAGCCCAGTTGGTCAAAGTAAAGTTCACTTTTTCCATAAGACTACAATTTGTTAATGATTTAGTTAAAAAAAATTATGGATACAAAAATTAGCCGTGAGAGTGGGGGTATGGGGGGAGGAGCGATATGAAAGGCGACCCGGTACAACCATTGGCCAATTGTACCGGACATCGCTGAATCCATATTTAATAACCTAATTGTTTCCAAATTCATCGTCGCACTCCTTGCATGCATACCCGCGTATCGTTATATTTAGTCCTTTGCTACGTTGTCAATTTGTCTCATTGATACAGGTATGAGCAGTCGTCGTACGGTAAAAGAAGCATTAAGCAGTTTTTGACTTCCCGCAACTATCTGCGGAAATCTGTAATTTTTTGTGTCGTTCATGAGATTGCGTGATTTCATCCAACAGTTTTGAATCATTGCTGGCAGCATATTTGATATTGGATGATAGAGCGGGGCGGTTGGCGTGGATGCCGAGAGGGTCGTTACAATCAGCATTATTAAATATGGCTTACCTGGCGCTTTACATCCGGCACATCATTTCTGCTTGCCGTTTTGAATTCTTCAGGTCGTTTTTGAATTCGATACAAAGCAACTGAAGCGCCTCTGCACAATCATACAAACATGATTTTTCGATAGGATTTTTATGCACAATTGTACATAAGCAGGTTTGTACAAACAGTCAAAATGCTGATTGTCATCACTTTATTGATTCAGCCTTACTTCTTGATTTTTTTCGAAGAAAAAAGAAATTGGAAGGTTTTCTAAGCACAAAGGGCACTAAGGATTATTTCTTAGTGTCCCTTGTGGTTAGAAAAAATACGCTCAACTACCTGCTCCAGGGAAAGCAGCGCCTGTTCGCCTGTGGCCATATTTTTCAAACTGACCTGGCCGGCAGCCATCTCCTCCTCTCCTACCAGCGCCACAAAGGGCACTTGTCGGGCATTGGCATATTTCATCTGTTTCTTCAACCTGGCAGGTTCTGGATACAGATCCGCCGCAATGCCCCGGGCACGGAGCCACTGCAAACAACGGAAAGCATATAGGTGGGTGGCCTCGTCAAAAGCCATCAAAAGAATTTGTAATTCGTTCGAATGGTGAGCCGGAAACAACTCCAACTCCAGCATCACATCATAAATGCGCTCGGCACCAAAGGAAATGCCTACCCCCGATACCCCCGGCAAACCAAAAATGCCGGTCAGGTCGTCGTAGCGACCCCCACCGCCGATGCTGCCCATGGCCACATCTTTGGCTTTGACTTCAAAAATACAACCGGTATAGTAGTTCAAACCACGAGCCAAAGTGAGATCAAAGGTAATCTCATTTATCGGTTCGGCCGTAGCCAGATACTCAAACACACTTTGCAATTCCGCCACTCCCTTCGTGCCGATCTCCGAACCTGCCAGCGCCTCCGCAATGGCATCCAGGCTATTGTACTGCAAGATTGATTCTATTTTTTTGGCGGCAGCCTCCCCAATCCCCTTATCGGCCATCTCGCGCTGCACCCCTTCCCAGCCTATCTTGTCCAGCTTGTCCAGAGCGATGGTCATCTCCATCATGCGATCGCTGATGCCTGCCACTTCGGCTATGCCGTTGAGAATCTTCCGGTTGTTGAGCTTGATCTCTACCCGCACCCCCAACTTGCTGAATACCTCGTCATAGATCAGCGCCAGTTCGCTCTCATACATGAGTCCGTCAGAGCCCACCACATCGGCGTCACACTGATAAAACTCCTGATAGCGCCCCTTTTGCGGCCGATCGGCCCGCCATACCGGCTGTATCTGATAGCGCTTGAAAGGAAAACTCAGTTCGTGCTGGTACATCACCACATAGCGCGCAAAGGGTACGGTCAGGTCGTAGCGCAGGCCACGCTTGGAAATGGAAGGAATCAAACGGGCCGCATTTTTTTCCGCAAGGGCCGCTTCATCCGCCTTCGCCAGAAAATCGCCGTTGTTGAGTACTTTGAACAAGAGCTTGTCGCCCTCCTCGCCGTATTTGCCCGTCAGGGTGGACAAGTTTTCCATCACCGGCGTCTCTATGGGCTGATAGCCCGACTTCTCAAAAACGCTGCGGATGGTATCAAAAATATATTTGCGGCGACTCACTTCCAGGGGGGAAAAGTCGCGGGTACCTTTCGGGATACTTGGTTTCATGACAACTATCGTACTATCTCTTAAAATGCGGCGCTGAACTGTCCCAGGAAGCGCATGTCGTTTTCAAACAAAAGGCGGATGTCCTTGATGCCATACAACATCATGGCCTGCCGCTCTATGCCCATACCGAAGGCAAAACCGGAATACTTATCGGGGTCTATGCCGCAATTGCTCAACACCTGTGGATCTACCATGCCACAACCCATGATCTCTACCCAACCGGTGTACTTGCACACATTACAGCCCTCGGCATTGCAGATAAAACAACTCACATCCATCTCGGCACTGGGTTCGGTAAAGGGGAAGAAAGAAGGTCGCAGGCGGATGCGGGTATCGGGGCCGTACATTTCACGGGCGAAATAGTACAGCGTCTGTTTCAGATCCGCGAAAGACACCTTTTCGGCCACATACAAGCCTTCCACCTGGTGAAACTGGCAGTGCGAGCGCGCAGAGATGGTCTCATTGCGGTACACGCGCCCCGGGGCAATGATGCGAATGGGGGGCTGCTGCAAATTCATCACCCTCGCCTGTACCGACGACGTATGCGTACGCAACAGGAACTGGGTGCTGTCTTTCAGGTAATAAGTATCCTGCATGTCCCTTGCCGGGTGGTCTTCCGGAGTATTCATCGCGCCGAAATTGTACCATTCGTCTTCAATTTCTCTCTCCTCGGCGATGGTAAAACCGATGCGCTCAAAGATCTTCGTGATGCGGTTGAGGGTAATCGAAACCGGATGTCTCGAACCCACCGGGAGCGGGATGCCGGGAGCGGACAAATCTATGCTGTCGAGCTGCTCCTGTTGGGCCGTCCGGGACAAACTTTCCTGGAAAGCCTGGAATTTTTGTTCGGCGCTTTCCTTAACTTCGTTGACCAGCTGGCCAAAAGCTTTTTTCTGCTCGTTGGGAATGTTTTTGATCTCGGCAAACAGTCCTTTCAGGATGTTTTTGGAACCCAGAAAGCGGATGCGGAAAGCTTCCAGTTGGGCAGCGTCATCTATGGGGTAGGCTT
>JALQTV010000314.1 GCA_023268675.1 Saprospiraceae bacterium
ACTGATCTTGCTCGTCAGGGTATCATTTTGGCTTAAAAAAAGGTGGTACAGTCAGGTAGCAGAATAAAAGTCAGCGGATTTTTTGGGTAAAATGGTTAAATTCACGCAGGAGCCTTGCCCTGCTTTTTATTCATTACCTGAATTGTCTTGTTATGAAGTATGTTGTTTCGCTTGCACTTTTTGTATTGATTTTTGGCGTAGCCTGTCAGAATGGAACTTCCAATGCTGCAGGGGAAGCCGCGGCAGACAAATTGTTTGAGGAGTTTTACGACTTCCGTTTGCAGATCAACCCGCTCGAAGCTTCAAAAGGTGGGGACTACCGGTATAACGACCGCATTGCCAATTTCATCTCAGATGAGTATCAGGCGGAATTGATAGCGCGATACGATTATTTTCTGCAGGCGATTGATGCTATGGATGCAGATCAACTATCGCCCGAAGATCGTCTGAGCTTGCAGGTGATGCGCTGGGATTGCATGATAAAAAAAGAAGGGCTGGAAAACGAAATACCTACTGTCGCCTCGCCGATTTATGACCTGCCCAACTTCAAGTGGATGCCGGTCACACAAATTTCCTCCCTGCAATTGTACGTAAGCCAGCTGGCAGCCGGTAAGAGCGTGCATCCTTTTCAGGACTTGGACGATTATGAGGATTGGCTGCAACGCGTGGATGACTACCTGAATTGGATGGACACTGCCATAGAAAACATGCAGACAGGTATAGCCAAGGGAGTGGTATTGCCCAGGGTGCTGACCGAGCGAGTGATAGAACAACTCAATCCTTTTATCGATACCCCTGTCGAGGACCATTTGTTCTATCAGCCTATCACCATGCTCAGCGTAGAAATTGCAGAATCGGAGCGAAAGCGACTGGATATGGCTTATCGCGGGATGATTGAAGAAAAATTGATACCTCAATACCGCAAATTGCGTGATTTTATGCAGGAAACGTACCTGCCCGCTTCGCGCAACAGCACAGGCTTATTGGATTTGCCCAAGGGGAAAGAAACTTATGATTATCTGATCAGGCTGCATACCAGTACGGATATGACGGCGGATGAAATTTTTGAATTGGGGCAACGGGAAGTGAAGCGCATTCGCGGGGAAATGGAAAAGGTAATGGCAGAAATAGGTTTCGAGGGAGACCTGGATGCCTTTCTGGAGTACGTGCGCAACAAGCCGGAACTCATTCCTTTTGACGATCCGGAAGAGGTGATTGCGCATTTCAATGAAATTCACGAGCGCATGAAACCCCGTTTGGAAGAGCTGTTCAGTAAAACCCCAAAGGCAGGTTTTGAAGTGCGCCGCACTGAAGCCTTCCGCGAAGCTTCTGCCAGTGCGGAGTACGTACCCGGAACCAAGGATGCCAGCAGACCGGGAATATTTTATGTTCCGATACCGGATGTCAACAATTACAACATCGTTTCGGATGAAGCACTCTTCCTGCACGAGGCCATCCCGGGGCATCATTATCAGTTGTCTTTACAGCAGGAAAATCAGGATTTGCCGGAATTTTTACATCCTGAAGGGATGGGCGTATTTGTAGAAGGCTGGGCCCTGTATGCAGAGTCTCTAGGGAAAGAACTCGGTCTTTACACGGATCCTTACCAGTATTTCGGGATGTTGAGCATGGAAATGCACCGGGCAATACGACTGGTGGTGGATGCTGGAATGCATGCCAAGGGCTGGACGAGAGAAGAAGCCATACAATATTCATTGGAAAATGAAGCCGAATCGGAAGCAGCCATCGTTGCTGAAATCGAGCGCTATATGGCTACTCCGGGTCAGGCGCTTTCTTATAAGGTTGGGCAACTCAAAATCCGGGAACTGCGCGACAAAGCAGAGGCTGCATTGGGTGATAAATTTGATATCCGTGCATTCCACGCTCAGGTGTTGGGTTCAGGCAGTCTTCCGCTGAGTTTGCTGGAAGAAAAAATTGATGGCTGGATAGCAGGACAGTGAGGTGTTGGTAGCGAAAATTCATGAATACCTGGAGCCGTTTTTGTAAATTCGATTGACTAACCAACACACACACCACGGGAACGTATGATTTCCAAAAAAATGAAGTATGCGCTGAAGGCGCTCCTCCATCTGGCGGCACAAGATGGGGCACAAGTAAGAACCAAAGACATAGCCGAACAGGCCATGATCCCCAAAAAATTTTTGGAGCAGATTCTGTTAGAATTAAAAAAAGGGCGAATCATCGCTAGCAAACAGGGCAATACCGGTGGGTATTATTTTTTGAAAGATCCGGCAGAGGTAACGGTGGCAGATGTCTATCGGATCATCGATGGTCCTATCGCCCTTATTTCCTGTATTTCCAAAAACTTCTACGAAGCTTGTGACGATTGTCCGGATGAAGCTACCTGCACCATCCGCAAGACGCTCCTGGAGGTACGCGATCAGACATTGGCAGTGATGGAGAAGACCACTATTGCAGACATGATGCAGTAGTTTCCGGGAAAAATTGTATCTGGTAATTCCCTAAATATCAGATAATTGTATGGCCTAAGGCAATTCCGATTTTTTCTAAGGTTTCTACTGTTTTGGTGATGGAATCAGCTGAATTTTTGTGGTAGTCCTGTACTGCGTAGAGGTCAAAGATTCCTTTTTGGCGAAGCCGTTCCCGGGGCAACTGAGTTTGGCCGCAAACCAGGTAACAGCGTTTGTTGTATTGTTGACAAAGTTCCAGCACACCGGATATCAGTTTTCCCTGAAAACTGCTTTCATCTACTCGTCCTTCTCCTGTGACGATCGCATCAGCTTCTTGAATGGCTTTTTCCACTTGAGCCAGTTGGAGAATGCTCCGGGTACCGGATTGAATCGTACCATCCAAAAATGCAAGGCAGGCTGCACCGAGTCCACCGGCTGCACCGGCACCGGGAGTGTGCGCGACCTCTTTGCCGAGGCATTGCTGCCAGCGGTCTGAGAGGTGCTGCATACCGGCATCAATGTCAGCAAGTGCAGTGGAAGGGATGCCTTTCTGGGGCCCAAAAGTGTAGGTTGCACCATTCGGTCCATACAAGGGATTGAGGACATCACTCAGGGCGATAAAGGTTGCGTTTTTAAGTGCGGTGGAAACCGGAGGCATAATTTTGTTGATATCTTTAAGGGTGGCACCTGTCGGTAAAAAAGTATGACCGTGGGCATCGATAAACTGATACCCCAGGGCGACGGCCATGCCACAGCCTCCGTCGTTGGTAGCACTGCCACCAAGCCCTATAAACAATTTTTTTGCCCCCTGCTTCAGTGCATGTGCTATCAGCTGGCCGGTGCCGAGAGAGGTAGTAATCCGCCCATCGCGTTCCGCAGGGGACAATTCTTGAATCCCCGAAGCTTCCGCCACGCCAAGCCAGGCTGTTTTACTGTCCGTATCGAAG
>JALQTV010000315.1 GCA_023268675.1 Saprospiraceae bacterium
TACTCGATATGAAACAAAATGGTGGCAAGGGCGCTGCACTCCAGGTCGGAGTGAAAAAAGCTACCGGAGACCATATTCTTACCCTGGATGCTGATATGTCTACTTCGCCGACTGAATTAATCGAATGGTTGAAGATTTTACCCGGGTACACCTTTCCTGACAAGGTGATTTTGATCGCTTCAAGAGAGCACAAAGATTCTAAAGTTGATGCCAAGTCTATTCGTCGCTTTGCAGGACTTATCTTCAATTTCATCATACAGCTTTTTACCAATTTAAAAATATCGGATACCCAATGTGGTTTTAAATTGTATCCGGCTGCAATTGCAGAGAAACTTTTCAGCCATCTGGAAACAAAAGGATGGGCGCACGATGTCGAAATACTAAGCAGGGCTTCTATTAATGGCATAAAGATTAAGGAAATGCCTGTTGGCTGGAATCACCAGGATGGCTCTAAAATTTCACTGGTACGAGATAGCATTCGAATGTTTTTTCAGGTTCTTGGAATTTCGCTGCGACTTAATTGGCAGTATTTCATTAAGGAACCTTTGCAATCCTTTAATTCAGCAAGAAAGCAGGGTGAGCCCCCCGTTTTTCGTTTTTTGTTTGTTTTCACCGTAGCCGTTCTATTCGTACTGATGCCTTTACTTAGCTTTGATTACGGCTTTACTGGTGATGAATTGGTTCAAAAGGAATACGGGGAAAAAGTGTTGTCCTTCTTTGAAAGTGATGGAGCGGACAACAGTGCTTTGAACTATAAGAACCTTTATTTTTATGGAGGACTTTTTGACTATGCAGCAGCCTGGCTCAATAAATATGTTGGAGGATTAGATGTTTATGAAATGCGTCATCTTCTCAATTCCCTGGTCGGGGTAATGCTATTTTTGTTTACGGGGCTTTTGGGTAAAGAGTTGAGCAATAGTTGGCGGGTTGGCTTTTTGAGTCTTTTGTTTATCGCACTTTCACCAAGAATCTTTGGGCATGCGATGAACAATCCCAAAGATATTCCTTTCGCAGCTGCTTACACTTTTACCCTATTGTATTTGATCCGATTCTTGAAAGATTTGCCCAAACCTGGAATGAAAACGGTCCTGCTTTTGATTGTTGGAATAGCAGCAGCGATAAACGTAAGGGTAGGGGGGATTCTATTGATAGCTTATTTTGGTTTATTCACTGGGGTACTTTATCTATGGAGAAACGACCTTCGGAGAGAATTAACAAAGTGGAACGGCTGGAGTAAGGTAATTAGCCTGGTTTTGTTGGTATCTGTCGCGGGATACTTTGGAGGCTTGCTGTATTGGCCATACGCACAACAAGCACCGCTGAGTAATCCATTCAAATCATTATCTGAAATGTCAAATTTCAGCGTCAGTATAAAAATGCTATTTGAAGGGCGACATTTGTGGTCGGACGAACTTCCCTGGTATTATATTCCCAAATGGATGGCAATAGGTTCCCCCTTATTTCTGGTCCTTGGGGTTGTCATGTTTCCTTTCTTGCTGCTATCAAAAAGGAAATCCCAATTCGCCATCTACCTAACTTTTGTAGCATTTACAGCCATTTTCCCGGTTACTTATGCCGTTATCAAGGGTTCCTCTTTGTATGATGGCATGCGGCACTTTCTTTTCGTAGTCCCTATTTTGGCAGTATTAGGGGCCTGGGCTTGGTCAACTGCGATTCATTGGAGTCAAGCTAAGTATTATAGATATTCCTTTTCCGGTATATTAGTTGTGGGCTTGTTATTGCCTTCTTTCTGGATGCTTCGCAATCATCCTTATCAGACTGTTTATTTTAATGAGATTTTTGGCGGAGCCGGAGCAGCATTTGGCAATTATGAGATGGATTACTGGATGAATAGCATGAAGGAAATGTGTGAGTGGCTGGTTGAAAATGATCCTGAATTGAAAAATGGTGGTGAAAAAACCATCCTTACCAGTAGTTACGATCCGGTAAGTTACTATTTGAGACAACTTGCGCCTAATGCCAAAGTTCAATATGTTCGATATACGGACAGACATGCCCGGGCCGGAGATTACTTTATATTTTTTAATAGATTCGTAGATAGGGGGTATTTGTTGTCAGGTGCCTGGCCTCCCGGAGATTTGGTTCATCAGATCGAGGTGGATGGAGCCCCAATAGCGGCTCTTACAAAAACAGATCCCAACCAGTATGCTGTAAATGGAAAAATAAAAGAGGATCAACAGGACTACATGGGAGCTCTAGAAAGCTACAAACTAGCAGTAGCACAAGATCCCAGGGATGAACTTGCCTGGAGTGGTTTGGCTAAACTATACCTTGATACCCAGCAATTCGATGCCGCGAAGGCAGCTATAGATCAATTATTGACGCTTTCCCAGTCAGATTTTGGCACCTGGTATCTTCTCGGCCAGTACCATTACAACCGAGGGCAGGCGGGAGAAGCTTTAAAGGCTTTCCAGACTTGCCGAGACTTGAATTACAAACAAAATATCGTGTATTATTACCTCGCCTTGATACATCTTAATCTTGGAGAGCTACCCAAAGTTCTCGAAAATGTCGAGGCTTATGATAAAACAGGAGGGAATATTGCTCAGGTTTACGAAATCGGAATCAATGCCGCAAACCAACTTTCAGCTACTGCTGCGTCAAGATATTTCAATGCAAAAAAAGCTTTCTTCGAGGGTAAGCCCCAGGAAGCCTATCGACTGGCGAGTGAAGCTCTCGAAGTAGATCCGGGATATGATCTTGCAAGAGAATTCATAAGTAGGTTCAATACGAACTGAATTTTATGATCCCGTAAAAGGAAATCTAATTTTCACCTTTCTAAGGCCTGATTTACTGGCAAACTTTGATACATTTGCCACGTCAGAACTTGCAGCAGATTTAGGATGATAATCTTTTGAAGTATGTTGCATGATTTAGCTGACGCCAAATTTAATAACCTATGGATTTAAAAGAATTTGAGAACGGGGTAGATCCCGCTTCGCATTGGTACTACCGTTCCAAGTATTTACCTGTCAAGAGATTTTTTGAACAACTAATAAGGACTTCTGAAATCGTACCTGCAACCATCATTGATTTCGGTTCGGGCTCCGGTTTCTTTGCTATTCAATTGCAAAATGATTATCCGGAAATTATCAAGAAAGTTTATCTGGTAGATATTGGCTATGAAAAGGATGAGATTCAGGCAACTCAGGGTAAGTCAGTTGAAAAAACTACAACAGTTCCGGATGGAATAGGTGATGCGCTTATTTTGATGATGGATGTCCTGGAACACATCCAACACCCTGACCAGGTGTTGGAGCAGGTGAAGAGTCGGCTGGGGCGAAATGTATTTTGTTTTGTTACAGTACCCGCATTCATGAGTGTATGGTCAACACAC
>JALQTV010000316.1 GCA_023268675.1 Saprospiraceae bacterium
CTTGCCGTATTCCTGGTATTTGTCAAAATCTTCCCTGTCATCCTTGCTTATTTCTGCTGCTGATTTGCCTTTGAACCTTTTATCCAAAGTCGCATAAACCCGGGTCATTTCAAGGTTGTCATAATGGACATTTTCTCCATTGGCATTTCCCAGAAAGTTCCAACCATGCACATCATCTACATACCCATTGCCGTCATCATCTTTTTCATTGCCGGGAATTTCGTCCCGATTCACCCAAATCACTTCCCTAAGATCTTCATGGTTTATATCTACGCCATTGTCAATCACTGCAACAATAACCTTTTGAGCCGATAGTCCTTTTACCACTGCATAGGCGCCATCCACATTGACTCCCGGAATACCGGTTTGATTCAGGTTTTGCAAAAACCATCCTTTATCAGGACGGGGGGCGTCCTGTGCAAAAAGAGAAAGTGTAGCAACAAATGCAAAAGAGAAAGAAAGGGATAATTTGGTTTTCTTTAGGTAGGATTTCATGTCAATATTTTTTTAGTACCTTTTAATTTTTGAAGCCCCCATTCTTTTTCATCTTCAAAGCATTGAGTCAACTTCAACCAATGTAAATATCAAAACTAACGGCAATATTTCCAAAAAATTGATTTTGCCGCCTAAAATTATGGCTATCTTTCTGCAAAACGAAGCATAATGAAATTATGGCTTTTGAAAATCAGGTGGTTGTACAAATATTGGAACTTTTATTCAAAAGCTCAGACCATTTATGATGTACATGCTCCACGTGCATTTGGCTTCGCCAGAGAGGTTGTAGAAGACCGCAGGATGTTTTATGCTTTTTTTAGGATTCGCGCTTTGCGCAAAAAATTGCTTGGACGCACAGAAACAATTGCGATAAAAGACTACGGGGCTGGCTCTAAAGTCAACAACTCAGCGTCTCGTTCCATTGGAGAACTAACCAGATTCAATGCTGTATCGGAGTTGGAAGGCCAAACCCTTTTCAGAATGGTACAGTACTTTGAACCCCAACTGATCCTGGAACTAGGCACTTCTCTTGCCATTTCCACCCTTTATCTCAAACTTGGTGCCAGACAAATCCCTCTTATTACAGTAGAAGCATCTCCTGAAACGGCTTCATTGGCCCTGAAAAATTTAGACCAGCTTCAGGCCGGCAACTTTGAACTCTGGCAATGCACTTTTGAGGAAGCTTTGAAACGCCTGCTATTTTCGGGCCTTCAACCAGACTTTGTTTACCTTGATGGAGATCACAGAGGTGAGGCTACCCTAAACTATCTCAAACAATTACTTGAACTTTGTGACACAAGACAAGTGATTGTTATTGCAGACATCTACTGGTCAGATGACATGGAGCAGGCTTGGAACGAAGTTTGTGGTTTGGAAGACATCAGGCTAAGTATCGACCTATTTCATTTTGGCGTTTTGGTGACAGACCCTGATATCATTAGCAAACAACACTACCGGCTTGTTCCTGCCAGGTACAAACCCTGGCGAACGGGCTTAGGATGGTTTTTCTGACCGAAAACCAATGCTCGAGCGCGTGAAAACTTCCTCCTTGAGACTCGCTTCCATGGATGCCAAATCAGATTTAAACAACATATTCTCAGCGAGTCCAGCAGCTCTGGAGGCAGGATCCATAGCAGCCAATTTCAAATTGTGTTCTTTAACTAAGTTCTGGACAATGCCTCTGATGGTTCTTGCATTGCCAAAGTATTTGTCTCTTACTTTGTAAAGATAGGACAGATGTTCCCTTAGGGCTTCCTGAGCATCCGCTGCTAGTGACAATTCTTCGGCCTCGAGCATTTGTACTGCTATGCGGTACAATTCTTCAGGTTGATAGTCATCGAATTTCAAAACTTTATCGAAGCGGGAACTCAATCCCGGGTTTGCCTTAAGAAAAGCCTCCATATTGTCGGGATACCCAGCTACAAACACAAAGAAAGCTCCCCTTTCGTCTTCCATCCGTTTGAGCAGTGTCTGGATAGCTTCCTGACCATAATCAGCCTGCCCAGACGCGCTACTCAAAGCATAGGCTTCATCTATAAACAATACGCCACCGACTGCTTCATCGATTTTTTCTGTTGTTTTGATAGCTGTTTGTCCTACATACCCTGCGACAAGCCCTTGCCGATCCGTTTCAACCATATGACCCCGTTCCAGAATCCCCAATGCCTTGTAAATATTTGTAAGTATTCTGGCTACAGTCGTTTTGCCAGTTCCAGGATTCCCTACAAACACCGTATGGAGAAAGAACTTATGCAGTACATCCTTTCCATTTTCCTTGTAGAACCTGACCAAATTGACCATGTCCTGTATCTGTTGTTTCACCTTGTCCATCCCTACCAGGGAATGCAGTTCCTCAAGGGCACTTTCCAGCAGTTGTTCGTCCACCGGAATTCTTGGAAGACTTCTGCCAGCGTTAAGCGTCAGATTCAAAACATCTTCATACTCTATGGTACTGATCAAACCAGCATCTAATTGATCCGGTTTTTCCATCTCCATGATTCGCAAGCCAAGATTCAGTTTGCACTTATCGATCAGATCGTAAACATAGCGGGCGTTACCAAAACTTCTATCGCGCTTTCGGTATGCTTCCAAAATAATCTGATCCAATTTTTCAGCGGCAGTCGGATCAAGCTTGACCTCTTTTTCTTCACAGGCCCGCGCTGCAATTTGCGACAATTCTTGTGGAAGATAATCGCGAAATTCGAAATACAACTTGAAGCGCGATTTCAACCCGGGATTGGAATCCAGAAAATGCTTCATTTCGCCGGGGTAACCTGCAACGATTACAGCCAGATCCCCTTTCCCGTTTGACATCTCTTTTACCAGAATTTCGATTACTTCTCTGCCAAAATCCTTGCTGTCATCATTTTGCCTTGCCAGCGAATACGCTTCATCAATGAACAGGACACCGCCACGGGCTTCTTCAATTGCCTCCTTTACTTTTGGAGCAGTTTGACCGATGTATTCACCCACGAGGTCAACCCTATCTACCTCGTGTACATGTCCTTTAGACAAAATACCCATGGTTTTGTACAACTTCCCCATCATTTGAGCCACCGTTGTTTTCCCGGTTCCGGGATTGCCAATGAAAACGGAATGCACGTGGATGTCGTCTGCTTCGCGAAAACCTTTTTCTTTCCTGAGTTTAACAAACTGAAGGTAGCGGGCATGATTTTTCACCTGCGTTTTTATAGCCTCCAGCCCGATTAGGTTGTCCAATCGGGAGAACAACTCTTCGAAGCTCAGGGATTCCGGTTCCGGTACAGCCAATGAAAAGGGCTGGTAATCCCCAAACAACACATTGGCTTCCCCTTCTACGGGTTCCTCTCCTACTTCGAATGGAACCACTGCAAGGAGTTTG
>JALQTV010000317.1 GCA_023268675.1 Saprospiraceae bacterium
AGGTTTTCAATGTTTTCTGACAACATGACGTTTCCGAGTTCTTTTGTCGTCCCTTTTCCCTCTAACTCAAGGGCTATCCAGGATGCCTGGTAGCCGATATAACTGATTTGCAGCAAATAGCTTCCGGAATTTACCCCTTGCAGCAAAAATTCCCCTTCCGCATTGCTCATCGCGAAATTGGCCATCACAGAATCCGCCGCCTGCATTAGTATGACCGTGGCACCCGCCAGGGGACTTTCTGTAGAATCCGACACCACCCCCTGAATGCGGTGGTTTTGGCCGAACAGGCCGACAGAAAAAATCAATCCAAACAATACTGTAAAAAAGGGGTTACTAAACTTGTTGTGCATAAAACAGTTATTTCGAACAAAACTACTATAAAAACAGTTTTCCAACTAAAAAAATCGTTGAATTAAGGAATAAACTCGTCAAATAGGAACATGATTAAAATCGGGTATTATCTAGGCCTCATGCTGCTGGCGGTTTTTTCTTGCCAGGAAGAACACAATGCTCCCGTGACAGTCGCTGTGCCATTGAATTTTCTTGCACTGGGTGACTCCTATACCATTGGGCAGGGAGTGCCTTCAGCGGAAGCCTTCCCTGCCCGTTTGGTTGCCTCTATGATAACAATGGGGAAAACGTTCCGCCCTGCCGAAGTAATTGCCAAAACCGGCTGGACAACTCGTGATCTCATCAATGCCATGCAGGCGCATGCCTTTAGCCGTGACAACTATGACCTGGTGACTTTGCTAATTGGGGTAAACAATCAATTTCAAGGGTTGCCCATTGAAACTTTTGCCACAGAATTTGAGCAAGTCCTGGAGATGGCGCTCAGGCTTGCAGGGGGAAAAAAGCACCGCGTATGGGTACTGAGCATTCCCGATTATACCATCACGCCCTTTGGAAGGGCGGCGGCGGGCAGGCAAAACCAAGAGGAGAGTATAGATGACTACAATGAACTAAAAAAGCATATCTGCCAGAATTATGGGGTTTCATTTGTTGACATCACTGAAATTTCGCGCCTGGTAAATGGTCGGCCTGATCTTTTGGCGGCAGATGGCCTGCACCCTTCGGGTAAAATGTATGACTTATGGGTTGAAAAAATTGTGCCGGAGGTACTGCAAAATTGGTAAAGCTCGCCAAAGCTTATTAATTTGTACTTGAATCCGAATATTCATGTGGCTGCCTTGCGAATCCTTTGCGCGATTCCCCGTCATATGAGATTGCCAAGCAAATCTTGACAAAACAAACATTTATTTTAGCAAATTTACAAGCTCCGTTCCTCCATGAAGCAGCAGCTGCGTCTCACCTTTATCATTGGATTGTTTGCTTTTTCCCCTCTTTCGGGGAGTGCCCAGGAAGATTTCAGAATGATAGGCTATTTGCCTTTCTATCGTTTCAACCTGATAGACGACATTGATTTCAGCCAATTGACCCATGTCTGCCTTGCCTTTGCCCACCCTGACGAGCGTGGAGTCATCCGCATGGAAGGAGGTGACGTCGCTACTGCCGTCAGGAAACTCAAACAATACGATGTCAAGCTACTTCTATCACTCGCCGGTGGAGGAATGAGCAGCCACCGATCTCGTATTTGGACGCACTGGATGTCGCCGGCTCAGCGAGACAAACTTGTGCAGTCCATTATCAGTTATGTTCGGCAATACGGCATGGATGGGGTCGATGTAGATTTGGAGTGGAAAGATGTGAACCGTTATTACAGCGATTTCATACTTGTATTGAGTCGGGAATTGAAAAAAGAAGGGCTCCTGCTCTCGGCAGCCTGGCCGGGCATTCACCGTTATCCCAATCTCACGGATGCGGCCTTGAATGAATTTGACTTTATCAACATTATGGCGTATGACCTTACCGGCCCGTGGAATCCTGACAAGCCGGGGCAGCATTCTTCTTACGAATTTGCGGAGGATTGCATTACTTTTTGGCGAAGCCAGGGCGTTCCCGCCCAAAAACTAAACCTGGGACTTCCCTTTTACGGCTATAACTTTTCTGATCTGGAGAATGTTTACAGTGTTCATTTCAAGGAGATGGTCGCTTTGGACCCTTCCTTTGCAGATTCGGATCGGCTTGGTGACATCTATTACAACGGCAGGAAGCTCATACAGCTGAAGACCGAACTTGCCATGCAGGAAACCGGTGGCGTCATGTTTTGGGAACTGGGGCAGGATGCCACGAACGAGCATTCTCTCCTGCGTACTTCTTACCTGACAGCTATCGGGCGAGATCCAGATGGGGTGCTGGCCTACCAGGAAGCATTGTCACCACTTCCCGGTCGCCAACCCCTTGTGATAGAAGTGCAGGAAAAAGACAAAACCCGTTATTATCTCTCTCTTGAAAAAGGGCGTTTGCTGGTGATACAAGAGGATGCAGTTTCGGGACGCACCCGTTTGAAACTCCCCCGAAGTCATCGTTTTTTGGAGGTGGTTCACGTCATATTGGCCAATCCCGGCCTCCTGACGGGGCAGTTGCGTCCCGAATTCTCTGTTTCAGGTTCCTGATCCGGCTCAGGGTTTTGCGTCCAGATGTTTTTGGAACCAGCCCATGATTCTCGGAGAAACTTCCAGCAGCAACTTGGGTTCACGTGGTCCATGAGGCGTACGCGGCAAAACCAACATTTCTGAAGAGATGCCTCTGCGCTTCAATGCTACATAAAACTCTTGTCCCTGGGTGAACGGCACTCGCAGGTCATTTTCACCATGAATAACCTGCGTCGGGGTTGTTACATTTTTGATGTGGTACATCGCCGAATGTTTTTCATAGCGCTCATAATCATCCCAAAACTCCCCTCCCATGTGTCCGACCAGGTAGTCAGGAATATCTGTGGTAGTCGTCATGCTGATCAGGTTGGGCAATCCGGCGCCCATACTGGCTACCTTGAATCGGTTGGTTTTAGTCACCAGAAAACTGGTAAGGTATCCTCCGTAGCTCCATCCCATTACAGCCATGCGATCTTCGTCTCCGATCCCCATTGCTATCACCTTATCTACCCCTGCCATGACATCCTCGTAATCGCCGTAACCCCAATCCTGGAAATTCGCGTAGCGGAACTCCTTACCATATCCTGAACTTCCACGCGGATTGGGTCTGTTGACCACAAATCCCTGTTCTGCTAAATATTGATTGTGATAGATCCCCGGGTTTCCGGTAAAAGACTCTGTAAACACCCCTGCCGGTCCACCATGAATTTGCAATACTACGGGATACTTTTTGCCCTTTTCATAACCAACGGGATAAGTGATGATGCCTTCTACCTCCAGGCCATCTTTAGATTTCCAGGTGATCACCTCACTGCGGCCCAATTCCGGCAATTCCAATGTTTCGTGAATGTTGCTGACTTTTT
>JALQTV010000318.1 GCA_023268675.1 Saprospiraceae bacterium
TCTCAGGCTCTTCATCCAGTTGGAGTTAGCCATGTTGATGTTGTATCCAAGTGTGGCATTAGCCATTCTAAGGAAGTCAGCATTGTAAAGGTAGCGGGAAGATACAGAAAGAGAGTTGCCCGGATCTTCATTGTTGTCAGCTACTTCGCGGGTCACGTTGTTGCCACCTCGCAAAGCACCTTTAGAGAACAGAGCCAATGCCGTGTTGTCCAGTACCTGATGTCCGAATGCACCGTTCATGAAGAAACTGAAGTCAAGGTTTTTGTATTGTACATTACCTTGAACACCCAAAAGCATGTCAGGGTTCGGAGATCCTGCAAATGCACGGTCAACAGTACCCGGAGTACCGGTTACGATGTCGATACTGCCGTCACCATTGACGTCGCGGTAGATAGGAGCACCTTGTCCGTCAAAGCCGATGAATTCAGGTACGTAGAAGGCATACAATTCTTGTCCGTCCCAAAGCAACTGACCGGTTTCACCGGATAGACCCTGTCCTGAGATAGCACCGGTGGCGATACCAGCAGGGAAGCCGGAAGATACGTTTTCAATGGAGTTGTTGAAGAAACTTGCGTTGACGTTGAAATCAACAGTCAAATCTTCTTGCTGTACAACGGTTGCATACAAGCCCAATTCTACCCCGGAGTTCCTGATTTCAAGGTCGCCCAGGTTGGTCCAGAAGAAGCCCGGAGGAGCCGGAGCGATGGTAGGCAAGCGGAACAAAAGATCGTTGGTGTTTTTGGAGAAGTAGTCGATAGAACCACCCACTCTGTTTCCAACAAATTCAAAGTCAATACCTACACTGGTTTGTACAGTAGATTCCCATTTAAGAGCAGGGTTACCTACAATACGCTGTGATGGGTTGGCACCTGTAAATTCAGGGAATACCTGGTCTCTTGTAAGACCTGCACCGAATTCCTGGTTACCGGTAATACCATATCCCACTCTAAGTTTTAGTAAGTCGAAAAATTCCGGGACGAAAGCTTCGTCAGACAGCTTCCATGCTGCTGCGAATGAAGGGAAATAACCGTATTTGTTAGAACCCTGGAATTTGCTGGATCCATCCGCACGCAAAGTACCTGTGACGAGGAACTTATCTGCGATGCTGAACTGAGCTCTACCAAATACAGATTGTAATTCTACATCCGGATCGTAGAAAGCACGCTGGTCAACAGCAGGGAAAGAACTTGCAAACTGCAGGTTTCTTACATAAAGGTCCTGGTCTTCAGTATTGAAGTCTCTACCGACCTGCTTGCTGCCTCTTCTTTGGAAATTCTGATAAGAATAACCTGCCACAGCATTCAGATTGATTTTAGAGGACAAATCCTTAACATAAGTAAGGGTGTGTTCCAAAACCGTATTTCTTGCATTGATGTTTTCCAAGCTGGCAATACCACGTCCGCTGGCAAAGTTGGCAACCATAAGGGTAGATACACCCACGCCGCGAATGGCTGAAGATCGGTCAACACCCAGGTTGAATCGATAGTCCAGGCCTTCAGCCAATTGGTAACTTACCGCAGCGTTGGCAAGGATTCTTTGAGTTTCTGTGTTGTCAGAGAAATAATCAAGGAAAGCTTGTGGGTTACGCTGGTTGTCACTTGGCTGGTTGTAGGAGCCATTTGGATTAAAATAACTTCTGGTTGGGTTCCAACGCAGTGCAGAACTCATCAAGTCACCTTCCGCACCCACATTGTCAGAGATAGGAGCCATCTCATCTTCGATATAGGAAGCGATGATGGTACCTTCCAGTTTCAGCTTGTTGTCGAAAGCATACTGAGAGATTTTAGCTGTACCGTTGTATTTGCGTTGGCCGGAATTTTTTACAATACCTTCCTGATCCAACACGCCCAAAGAGAAGCGGTAAGTACCGGTTTCACTTCCGCCGCCAACAGAGATGTTGTGGTTCTGAGTGAAAGCTGTACGGAGAATGTCATTCAAAGGATCAACCGAACCTCCTTCATCAGGATTGGAGTTGCCCGCTGCTCTTGCTGCATCCGGATACTCATCTGCAGTAAGCAGGTCGTACTTTCTGGCAATGCTTCCAATTCCAATGCTACCATTGTAGGAGATTTGTGGAGTTCCTGCTTTACCTTTCTTGGTGGTAATGAAGATAACCCCGTTGGCTCCACGAGTACCATAGATGGCAGCAGAACTCGCGTCCTTCAGGATGTCGATAGATTCGATGTCGGCAGGGTTGATAAAGTTCAATGGGTTTCTTGAACTTGTGCTACCAATACCGATGTCTGCACCCGGACTCACACTTCCCCCGTCCAAAGGTACTCCGTCCACTACAATCAGTGGAGCGTTACCTGCACGGACTGAAGATGCACCCCTGATGCGGATGTCCGCACCGGCACCGGGCTCACCACTGGATGGCGTGATCTGTACCCCAGCCGTACGGCCTTGAATCAATTGCTCAGGTGAGTTCAGGATACCCTGGTTGAAGTCTTTTGCCTTCAGGGTAGTTACTGCACCTGTAGCATCCTCAATCGTGGTAGTACCATAACCGATGATTACGACTTCATCCAGAATGGTACCCGGATCCATCACAATGTCAATGACATTGGAAGCGCCAATGGCAACGATTTGAGAAGCATAACCGGTGAAACTGAAAATCAGTTCTGTCGCACCTTCGGTTAGCTGTAAGCTGTAAGTACCGTCAATGTCAGTAACGGTACCTGTGCCGGTGCCTGCAATCAGCACGTTGGCTCCAATGAGGGTCTCGCCTGTTTTTCCGTCAGTCACAGTACCTGAAATGGTACGCTGTGCCTGAGCCAGGGAGACCGCACTCAAAAGAAACACAACTGCAACAAAAATTTTGGTAATAGCCTGTTTCATTCTTAAAAATTTCGTTAGCGTCAAAATTACAATAAGTCCTCAAATGTAAAAATATTTCCCAAAAACAAGAATAAAATGTTGTTTTTTGTGTGATCTATGCAACATTGAAATATATTTTTAGCGAAAGCGGAAATTAATTCGGTAAACCCTTTTGTTAAATCAATGTTAAGAAAAGGCTGATTTTATTGAAACAAAACAAAATTCAGGCGACTTATTTTGCGATTTTTAGGTTTTCGGTAGTACTCCATGAAATCGCCCCCCGAATTTTTTCTTTTAATTGATAAAAAATAATCTATGCTCAACCTTAAAATTGACCACTTGATACTTGGCATAAGCGATCTTACAGAAGGGATGGAAGCGTTTGAGAAAATGAGCGGTTTAAAAGTCGCTTATGGAGGGAAGCATCCTTTCGGGACACACAATGCGCTGTGCTCTTTGGGAAATGATGTTTATCTGGAATTGATTGCTCCGCAAAACCCTGATTCGCCGCCGGATTCTATATTCTCCCCGGGAA
>JALQTV010000319.1 GCA_023268675.1 Saprospiraceae bacterium
AGTACCGGATAGGGCAAACAACAACACAAACAGCGCATAATTTCTCATTGAAATCAAATTTTGTGATGAACTGTCAGTAAACGAGGGCTTCCAGCTTCCTCGCTTTGTTGCAGGAGCGTCATGACTGCCTCAAATTATTTTCAGAGAGCTTCAAATCCTTTCTACAGGTGGAAATACCGCTCAATGCCGGATACGCGGAACCATCATTGCTTCGCGATCATACCGTAACTTGCGCTAAAAGCTCTTTTTTTGCTAAAAAATAATACTGAGATAGTTTGTTTGTCACAAAATCTTGGGTGGTGGGGCAGGGGGTTTAGGGCTATTGCTGTTTGGCAGTATGCTAAAATAAAATGCTTGAATTTCCCTGTGCTCCTCAACTTTCTCTGGAAAAAATAAGACAGGGGAATGATACAACTGCTTGAAAAAATGAAACAACTGCTCGGTACCTTTACTCCAGGGTTGCTTGTTATTAGTTTCGCGGGTGCTTAGGCGAGCCAGGGCCTGGTTTAAGGCTGTTTCTTTGTAATCCGGTCTTACCAGGTAGTGAATGGAATCACCTTTGATCTCTTCTTTGACGATGTCATACATCTGCCCCCTGTATTCGAATTCCCTGGAATGCTCCCAGCGAAGGACTGTGTGAATTTCTTCTTTTGAGAAAACCAATGAAACCAGCTGACTTTCCGGCACCTCACTTTCGAGGATGACGCTGACTTCTCGCCTGATGGCAAACTTCCGTACCTGCAACCAGCTGTACAGGGACAGGGTGGGTGCAAAGAGGACTAAAAGCAATGCCGTGGCGAGGAAGTTGGTTTTCAAAGTCTTACTTTCTGATAATTTGCTTGTTCTGTCTAAATTTAGATAAAAATTAATTTTCCTGCACTTTTGACTAAATTTCTTTTAAATTTTAACGAATCAATAAGAATTTTTGGCGCAAGCCGAAAAATAAACACGGATAAGCTGGCATGGAAAGATCCCGTCTGATCATTAGCAAGTTTCAATGGCTCTTCAACAAGCGTTTAAGGATTTGGTACCATGTGCTTTTTTGGATGTTCTTTTACCTGGACATGGTATTTGATCTGGCTTTTGCAGATTACTTTGATGAATACCTGCTTATTACCTATGTCCTTCAGTTGGTGCTGGATATGTTTTTGGTGTATGCCAACAATTATCTGTTGCTACCCCGACTGCTGTTCCGGAATAAAAACTTACTGTACCTGCTGGTCGTATTTTCACTCCTATTGATTCTGGTCAGTCTGAATTATTACCTTCAATACTTTTTCCTGTTCGAATATTTTTACGATGAATTGTTCTGGACTCCCGAAGAGGGATGGATGGACAGGCTTTCAACCTTCCTGAATGTGTTTTCTTTTCAGGCCAGCATCATAGGGGCCGGTTCCGGCATCAAAATCTTCAAAATATTTTTGCAGGATCGTTTCCGGATGCAAAACATGGAGATTGCACAATTGGAAAGTGAGCTTAATCAGCTCAAAGCCCAGCTCAATCCGCATTTCCTGTTCAATGCTTTGAACAATATATACGTCCTGACAAAGATAGACCAGGAAAAGGCTCAGGAGGCGATTGAGTTATTGTCCGGGCTTCTGAGATATCAATTGTACGAATGTACCCGCCCCGAGGTTCCTCTGGAAAATGAACTGGAGTATCTCAGGGCTTTTATACAAATGGAAAAGATTCGGAAAAAGGATATGAAGGTTGATTTTCAGTTGGAGGGAAGTCCGGAAGGGAAGTTCATTGCGCCCCTTTTGCTGATCACTTTTATTGAAAATGCAGTGAAACATGGAGTTTCAGCAGCAGGAAGCGGGTGGATCAGGATCAGAATATCGGTGGGGACTACTTTTTCGATGACCGTCGAGAACAGCCTTAACCCGGAAAGAAAAATGTCCAAAGGGGGAATAGGCCTCAAAAACCTGGAGCGTCGCTTGAGCCTGATTTATCCCCAAAACCACCGCATAAAGACAGAAATGCAGGCTGATCGTTACTTTGCTTGGCTGGAAATTGCACTCGATGACAGAAATAGACAAAATCCTGCATAAAGTATAATTACCCTGTAGAGAAGTATAAATGCCCTGAAAACCGGATTTGTGGTGCCTACTTTTGAAAGGTCAATCCTTCTTAAAGGAACCTTACTCACCAAAAGTATATATCCATGAAACAGTTATTTTTTGTCCTTTTTTCTATTTCTCTGCTGTTTGTTTCCTGTGAAAATGAGTGGCTGCCTACCAGCGAAACAATTCCGGAGACTACCTTGAATGTTATCCGGATTGCTGAACCGACCGGGATCAGGAATTGTGGTTCGGAAGCATTAATGGATAGATTGATGCAAGACCCGGATTATGCCAATGCTTTTCGTGCAAAATTGCAACAAATGGAACATGCTTCTGAATCCAGAGTTGATTGTGCAACGCCTGTTTTGATTCCCGTTGCCATACACTTTCAGGGGCTTTCAAATCCTGACAGACCCTGCCTGGAGACCATGGCTCAGGAACAAATTGCAGCATTGAATGCGGATTATACCGCCAGCAACAGCGAAATAGACAATTGGTCCGCAAATGTATCAGATTGGTTCCCTGGAATAAACATCCGCAGTGCTTGCATGGAATTTGTGATTGCCAGCCAAAATCATCCCGCCGGCTCAGGGTTGACTGATGGTCAGTTGGCAGTGACCATCAATCAAGTGGACGGTGACTTTGACAGTGATTGGTCCGGTTACCTCAATATTTTCGTTATAAAAAACACAGGCTATCTGGGCTACGCACCGCTCGGAGGAGATGGCAACGGCGATGGAGTGGTAATCGATGCGGAAGCTTTTGGAAACGGCAGGCAGTGCAGTGGCATAGGTGCCTCAGCTCCTTTTGACAAAGGGCGTACGCTTACCCACGAACTGGGACACTATCTTTTTCTGGATCATATTTGGGGCAATGGCTGCAATGTGGATGACGGAGTAAGTGACACGCCGGACCAGGCCAATGAAAATTATGGCTGTCCGGATCTTGGGATAAGTTCCTGTGGGTCACCCGATCTTCACATGAACTACATGGATTATACCGACGATGCGTGCATGTACATGTTTACGCTGGGTCAGGTAAACCGCATGGAAAATTACCTCAATACAAGTTTGGAACGCATCCTTTCGAATGCTGCAAGTGTATTGGGTGAGGGCAATAACGGTGGAGGCGGAGGCACCACTCCTGATCCTTCCTGTACAGACGGGATCCAAAACGGTGATGAAACGGGAGTAGATTGTGGGGGCTCTTGCACTCCTTGTGAGGTACCGCAGGTTTGTAGTTCCCCTGAGGCATT
>JALQTV010000031.1 GCA_023268675.1 Saprospiraceae bacterium
TGTGGTGGTGGACAGGGAGAATAAGAGGAATAAGAGTAAGTAGTTGGCCCACAGGTTTATACCCCCTCACTCACCCTTACGCCAAAATAAACGGCAACCAGGCATATCAATACGTTGAGTAAGACATTCCACAATGCCATTAGGGGCGGACCCTGGGTAATCAGTTGGTACGTTTCGCTGCTAAAGGTAGAAAAGGTACTGAATCCGCCACAGAATCCGGTTATCAGGAGGAAACGGAGCGGAGTCGGAAGGTAGTGCCTGGTACCCAGACCCAGTAAAAAACCCAGCAACAGGCTTGCCAGGACGTTGGCCAGAAAAGTGCCTAGTGGAAAAGGTATTTTCAGCGAAGCTGTCCAGCTACTTAAACCGTATCTGCATATACTTCCGAGTCCTCCTCCTATAAATACCCATAAATAATTTACCATGTGCCGGATGACGTTGTTGCAGCTTTTTGCCGCTGTGCATTCAATTTTCTGTGCAAAAGATAAGTAGTCAGGGTGGCAATGCCAAACAGGCCGGCTGCAAGGAGGTGCATACCCAGATAGCCTTCGAGAGAAAAAACGAGTGCAATGAACAGAATATTGGTTCCCATCAGCAGTGCTGTGGCCTGGATATGAGAATATCCCAGGTCCAGCAACATGTGATGGATGTGCCTGCGATCAGCTTTTAAAGGGTGTTGCCTGCGATAAATACGGGTAAAAAAGACGCGGAGCGTGTCAAAGACAGGAATCATTAGAATGCCCAGCGCAACTACTACCGGGTTTTTGAAGTGCATGGCCTGATCCAATGCTGCCATTTTATGTGATTCTATGAATTGGATGGTGAGGATTGCAGAAATAAGTCCGATTACCAATGCTCCGGAATCTCCCATGAAGATTTGTGCGGGTGTATAGTTGTATTTCAAAAAAGCAAGAATAGCTCCCAACGATATAAACGCCAGCAGAGCATAGTCCGTTTTTTGCATCGCCATAAACCAACAGCCATAGGTCGATAAGACCAGTGCGCCTATGCTTCCCGCCAAGCCATCGATGCCGTCGATCAGGTTGAAGGCATTGGTGATAAATAAAATAAAGAGGGTAGTAAGGACCAATAAAATAGGGTAGGGGGCATTTTCAATGCCAATCCAACCATGCAGACTGCTGAAGAAGGTATCTGTTTTGAGGATGAGGATGGCGACTGCGAGGGTTTGACCGAGTATTTTATGAAGTGGTGAAACCGGGATGATGTCATCCCTCAGCCCTATCAGAAAAACAATGAGAAGGGCTGCCATAATATACAGGAGATAATCGAATTGCCGGAGAGCAATCCAGATAATAGCAGAGAAAAAGATACCTATAAACAGGGCAATTCCCCCCAATTCAGGTGTATTTTCCAGATGTGAACTCCTTTCATTGGGCTTGGCAAAAAGATGCCTGTTCTTAGACATCCCTATGACATAGGGTATCAGGAAATAGGTCAGTAAGAAAGCACTAAGTATGCCCGGGATTATCAGGAACATTCTTTTTTGAAATTATCTCGACTAAAAATAACAAGATAATTACAGACTTACACCTATTTGTCCAACAATGGCTTAAAAAGGTCAGGCTGTTTGAGTTATGGCTTCGCAGTTTTTTTGCGCCAGGTATCCAGGTTGGGACAGGTATCGTACATAGGGTCAATTTCTACATAGGTAGCATTGATCTTCTCGAGCACCCAGTCTGTGATGTAATCATTTTGTTTGGACTGTATAGCTGCTTCCTGGATTTTCGCATAATCTCTTTGCAAATTAGCTTTGTGAGGAGCACTGCGCGATTGTAGTTGTACAATCCGATACATGGTTTCTCCGGTAGGGCCTTTGAATTCGAAGGGAGCAGAAATATCATTGACGTCCATGGTATCTATGGTAAAATAGATATCCGGATCCAGATCGCCTATTTCAAAGAAAGTGTTACCGGTTGCAGGATTGACCATTCGCCCGTCGTTGTTATAGCTTTGCATGTCCTCATCAGAGAATAATTTGACGGCGATAGAGAAGGTAAAAGAGTCTTGCTGAATCAATTGCCTTACTGAATCGAGGTGGTTGCGGGCCAGTTCCAGGTCGTTGTCGGTAATTTCGGGTTTGATCAAAATGTGTCGGACGTTGATGGAATTACCACGGCGATTGAGCAGTTGGATCAGGTGAAAACCAAATTCTGATTCTACAATATCTGATATTTCCCCATTTTCGAGGTTGTAGGCAGCTGCTTCGAATTCGGGAACGTAACTTCCCCTTTTTGCCCAACCCAGGTCACCGCCCATTCGGGCAGAACCATCGTCAGAATAGCGCTGTGCCAACATAGCGAAATCGACGCTGTCTTCGACAATTTGCCTACGTATGTCTTCGAGTTTTTCAATGGAGATGGCGCGTTGGGTTTGGTTTACTTTTGGTTTGTAAACGATCTCTCCGATTTCAACTTCTGAGTTGAAGTAAGGCAAGCTGTCGCGGGGAATGCTATTGAAAAAAGCTTTTACTTCAGAAGGAGTCACACTGATGCTTTCCATGATTTTTCCGCGCATGCGATCAGTGGTAATTTGATTGCTGAGGTCCTCCCTGAACTGTTCTTTTACTTCGTTGATACTTTGGCCGTAGTAGGTTTCAAACTGGGAGACATCGTTGTTCATGAAGCCCAGGATACGGTCGATACGTGCATTGAGCTGTGCTTCAACTTCTACATCTGACACTTCCACACTATCCAATTTTGCCTGGTTGAGCAATAACTTGTTCGCCATTAGCTGAGCTAGTATCTGGCAGCGGAAGCCTTCCGGTGCTGGTCCGTTTTGAGCTTCCGACAAAGCATATTGTTCTTCTACCTCTGAAAGGAGGAGCAATTCTCCGCCTATGGTTGCTATGACCTTGTCTAAAATTTCTGTTTGAGCCTGAAGGCCAAAAAAGAAAACCAATAATATGCTTGTTGCGAATAATCTTTTCATCATCATCTGTTAGCTGATCCGTATAGGATTTTCAATTTTAGTCCAAATATAATTGAATGACTTTATTTTTGAGGGCTGTTTCGTACATCTCTTCTTTTTTGTCCTCCAACAGATCGGTGATCCGCTTGCGCAGGATGACTTTTTTGGCTTCCTCTTCGATAAATTGAAGTGGAGCGATATCGCTGGGTTCTTTCCAGTCCAGTACCTGAACGTAATACTGATAGTTGTCATCGCTAAACCTGCCTCCTCTGCTATAAGATCGTTGGATTTCTTCGAGCTGTGACAAGGGTATTTCCGTCGCCAGTTGATCGAGTGTGTACCAGATAGAATCTGAAAGAGCATAGGCGACGGCAAAAGTACTGCAATAATCTACGAGTGCTTGCTGGTCAGTTTTATCTTTAGATTCCCACAACTTTCTAAGTTGGCGTGCGTCGGGGGCTGGCAGCGCTGTTTTGACGAATTTACAACGCAGGATGGTTTGCTCCAGGAGGTACTTTTCTTTGTTTTCCTCGTAAAATGCGATGAGTTCTGTTTGACTGATTACAGAATCCAGCGTAGATTCTACCAGTATTTTTTCGTAATTGTATTTGATCAGGGAAGCTTTGTAGTCTTTAACGAGCTTGTCGATGTTGAGATCTTGCGGGATATTTTGCTCTGCCTCATACAAAAGAACGGCATCTCTGACCCAGCGTTCGATGTATCCATTGATGATGAGGGAACTGTCTTCGGCACTTGCTGCCGGGGGAAACAAGCCTTCCAGGTCGGACAAATAAAGCGATTTATTGTAGACCTGTGCGATGAGTTTGTCTTCCTCCGGGAGCAGGGGAGCCTCTTCGCAAGCACTAGCTGTCAACAGCAGGGGCAACACAAAGAGAAAAGAATAGCTACTTCGGATGTTCATGTTTGTATTATTCTTTGATCAGATTTTCCAGTACTTTCTCATCGATACTGACTTCGTATTTCTCTTTGAGGCTTTCTACCCAGAGATCTTCGAGGTGATCCTGATAATCTGCAATGACATAACCTTTGGATTCGCTGAGTTCTTTTTCTGTAGGTGGCAATATGTTTTCTATTTTATAGAACGAAAGCGTACCTCTTTTTTTGTCTGAAATGGGTTGTGACATGAATCCTGTTTTCCAGTTTTCTGAAGGAATCAGGTTGCTTATGCCTTTTTCTACCGTTTTTTCCTCCACATTTAGGACGATAGCATCCTGATTGAACTGAGCGAGAACCTCATCGGGAGTTTTACTGCCTGCAGCAAGCATGACCTCTCTGATTTTGTCTTTGTGAGCTTCATCGAGATGGTAGATACTGGTGACGGCGCGTTGTCCCCAGCGGTATTTGCCGCGTATCGCATCGTAGAAGTTGCGCAATCCGAGAGTATCCTGGGCAGCTTTGTCCCAAATGGTCATTTTTGTTACTTCGAAAAGAAGTATTCCCTCTTCGTATTCGCGCATGAGTGATTTGAAGTCAGGGTATTTTTGCTCCAGATTTCGCTCTTCATAAGCGAGGCATTTGTTGCGAACAAATTCCTGGTAAAGCAAAAGGACGGCTTCTTCGTTATTGACTTTTCCGTTGAGGGTAATGCGCTGGCGGCTTGCCTGTCCCAGAAAGGTAGTAAAATCTCCCATTGTAATAGGGCTGTCACCCAGCGTAAACAAAGTCTTTTTGGACGGAGTGACCGGCGCTTTCCAGCGGAAGCTCAGGAAGGCATCGTCCAGATTTTGGGCAAAAGGACGCAAAAGGGTTGTATCCTCAGAAAAATTATTGTCCATTTTTATCTGATTGATCAAGGCATCCTGTGCCTCTTCAAATCGCGTATCTTTTCGAATGTTTGTCTCCAAACGACTCTTTTCAAGTGCAAAAGGTTGTATGGGTTTGTAGCTGATTCGTTTGATGATGTGCCAGCCCAGACTGGATTGAATCGGTTCGGAAATGCCTCCGTCTTCGGGTATGCCAAAGGCGGCATCTTCGAAGCTTGATTCGAATTGATTGATTCCGATAAAACCTATGTATCCGCCATTAGGAGCTGTGCGTTGATCCTGGGAAGAACCTCTTGCCAGTCCTTCGAAGTCGGCTCCATTGCCCAGAATTACCCAGGCTTCTTTGGCTTTTTGTTTGGCTTCAGCAGGATTATCATCATTGGTTCTGAAAAGAATGTGTGCTACTTCTACCTGCCCGCGGGCGGGTCTGCGGCTGTGCACTTTTACAAGGTGCAAACCTGCGCTGGTTTGTATCGGATCGGATATTTCTCCGACAGACATTTCGTAAACAGTTTTTTCGAGGGGGTAAAAACCACGGGGTAGCATGGCGGTAATGAACCCTATCTTTCCTCCTTTTTCGCGGGTATTGTTGTCTTCGGAATACTGGCGGGCAGCCTCTTCGAAACTTTGGCCCGCTTTTAAGTCCTTCATTGCCATATCTAGTTTGGCCTTAGCGGCCTCTATGTCGCTGTTTGAAGGGTTGGCGGGTAGCTTGACGAATATGTGGCTGATTTCTACTTCTTCCTTCACTCTTTCGTAGAGTTCCCGGGTCAGTTTATCCAGCACTTCTTTATTGATGAGGTAGCTGTCGGCGAGTTGGCGGCGATAGCCGGCCAGTTCTTCTTTGAGAGAGGGAATGGTATCAATTTTAAGGCCTTTGGCTTCCTGTACTTTCAACTTGAAATTGACATACAGGTCCAGGTATTCTTCTACGGATGCACGGGAGTAGTTGGCATTTTGTCCGTTGGTTTTGGCATAAATGTAATTGAATTCTGATACGCGTACCTCGGTATCACCTATTGTAAACAAAACAGGGTCTGTTTCCTGCGCTACTATCGTTTTTTGCGACAGCAGAAATAATCCTAATCCGATGATTGATAAGAAACGCCAGTTCATAGTTGTACATTTTGATTATCGCTGGGCATTTGGCGCCCGTGCAGTATGGAAGCTTATTGCTTTTCAATTGACGATATAAGTCCGATTTTGTTGTGCAAGCGACATTTTTTCGCTTTAGCGGGAACCAGCAAAAACCTTGCCTTACAAGTCAAAACCGATATCCCGGCGGAAATATTTTTTTTCAAATTGTATGCAATCTACGTTGGCATAGCATTTTTCAAGTGCTTCTTTGTAGTCTTTTCCTCTTGCGGTGACTGCCAGTACGCGGCCACCATCGGTAAGAATATGATTTTCTAATGTGCGAGTACCGGCGTGGAAAAGCAGTACTTCTTCTGGTACCGGCTTGAAATGCATTACATTCCCTTTGTCGTATGCTTCCGGATACCCTCCTGCTACGAGAATTACGGTTGCTGCTGCCATAGGATCTGTTTCTATGGACATCTCTGAGAGTCGGCCTTCCCAGGTAGCCCGGAAAAGTTCCAGCAGATCGGTTTTGATTCGGGGCAGCACAGACTGCGTTTCGGGATCTCCCATACGGCAATTGTACTCAATTACATAAGGTGCTCCATTTACTTCGATCAGCCCGAAAAACACAAAGCCTTTGTAGTCGTAATTGCGTTGCTTGATTCCTTCAATGGTAGGTTTTACGATGTGTTCCTCTACCCTTTTCATCATGGCTTCGTCGACAAAACTCACGGGAGAAACGGAACCCATTCCTCCGGTATTTAGCCCGGTATCTCCTTCCCCAATTCTTTTGTAATCCTTTGCTACGGGCAACAACTGGTAGTTTTTTCCGTCGGTAAGAGCAAAAACAGAAAACTCTCTGCCGCTGAGAAATTGTTCTATAACGATGGTTTGACCGGCATCGCCGAATTTGCCACTGAGCATGGCTTCAAATTCTTTTTTGGCCTCGGCCACAGAAGCGCAGATAAGTACACCTTTTCCTGCTGCCAGCCCGTCTGCCTTTAGAACCACAGGAGGAGTTTGGGCTGCGATATAGTCCAGGCCTTCCTCCAGTTGATGCTGCCCAAAGCGACGCCAGGAAGCGGTAGGGATGCCAAACTCATCCATAAAAGCCTTGGCAAAAGCCTTGCTACCTTCCAGTTGTGCTCCTGCGCGGGAGGGACCTATTACCATGACATCCTGGAGTGCGGGATGGTTGCGGAAGAAATCATAGATGCCTTCTACCAAAGGAACTTCAGGGCCTACGACTACCATTTCGATGCCATTCTCTTGTACAAAAGAGGCTATTCCTTCGAAATTATTGAGGCTAAGATTTACATTTTTACCCAGATTTGCGGTTCCTGCATTGCCGGGAAGGATGTATAATTGAGAACAAACGGGACTTTGTTTGATTTTCCAAGCCATTGCATGTTCCCTGCCACCATTGCCCAGGAGTAAAACTACCATAAGATGTTTTTTTTGGCAAAGATAACATTTCGTACCTTCGCAATTCGCACCGTTTTTCCAAAAAAGAATGCATGATAGCTTTTGTCAAAGGTAATATTGTAGAAAAACATCCCACTTACGTTGTAGTTGAAGCAGCGGGCCTGGGTTACCACCTTCATATCTCCCTGTTTACTTATACTAAAATCGAAGCGCTGGAGGAAGTCAAGCTGTTGACGCACCTGCATGTCAAGGAAGACAGCCATACTCTTTATGGTTTTGCGGAAGAGTTGGAGCGCAAGTTGTTCAGGTACCTGATCTCTGTATCGGGTATCGGACCTTCAACGGCTCAGGTCATGTTGTCGTCATTGCATCCGGAAGAGATCAGGTTGGCTATCGTGAATGAAAACATCGATCAGTTTCAGCGCATCAAAGGGATAGGCAAAAAGACAGCACAGCGCATTATTCTGGATTTGAAAGACAAGATGAGTAAGGAACCTGAAGGGAGTGTACCTGATATAAGCAGGCCTAACAACAATACAAAAAAAGAAGAAGCGTTATCTGCATTAGTTGCATTAGGTTTTAACAGACTGCAAGCACAAAAAGTTCTGAACAAACTCATGCAGGATCAGCCGGAGCTTGAAAAAGTGGAGGACCTGATCAAAATTGCTTTGAGGTATTTGTCATAAATGATCACTTACAACGCCGGTATTGCCGGTTTCATCGGATTGATATTCACTTTCCGGTGCTTTCCCTTAAACTATAAAAAAGTGCCTTTCGAGGCCTGCCGGGTGTTTTCGGGCTAGTTTGTACAGCCCTGATTTTGTTTGAATAGCGCTGCATCCGGATCTGTAATTTTTTTGAAAAACGATTTTTTAGTTTTGCGGATTATCAGGAATCACCTGTAAGGTTATGATTAAACAATATTTACTTTTAGCATGGTCTCTGGGCCTGTTCGGTTTTGTGAGCTTGAACGTCAAGGACATTCCGGTCCCCGGTAATTCCGGCCGATCAAGTACCGTCGTATCTCCTACGGATACCCTTCCCCCTGTCAAAGAACGCTTTGGGGATTTTCTTACCGATCCGGTGAAAAATCCTTTTGATCTGAAAGATCCGGGGTCTATCGATCAGAATGTTGAGTACGATCCTGCTACGGGTTTGTATATCATAACAGAAAAAATAGGTGGGTTTGATTTTCGCCCTCCCACGTATTTGACCTTCGACGAATACCTGGAATGGAGTCGCAAGCAGGAAGAAAACAAATATTTTGATCGTCTGGCGGGAATCAGTACCGGCGAAGACGACGAAGTGGTAGATCCGCTGGCCAGGTTCAATGTAGAAAACAGCATGCTGGATCGACTCTTTGGTGGTACAACGGTCGACATCAAGCCTCAGGGAGGGATTGATCTTACTTTTGGTTTTGATGTGTCAAAAGTAGAAAACCCCATCTTGACGGAGCGCCAACGTACGCAGGGAGGGTTTGACTTCGATATGAATATCCAGATGAATGTGGTGGGAAAGATCGGGGAAAAGCTAAACCTGACAACCAATTACAATACCAATGCGACTTTTGATTTCGACAATCAGATCAAGTTGGATTACAACAGTGATTTGTTTAGCGAGGATGATATCATCAAAAAAATAGAAGCGGGTAATGTGAGTTTGCCTTTGCAGGGGTCTTTGATTCAGGGTGCTGAAAGCCTTTTTGGTTTGAAAACAGAGCTGCAGTTTGGCCACCTCTACCTGACAGCCATTGCTTCTCAGCAAAAATCACAACGCGAAAATTTACAGTTGAAAGGGGGAAGTCAGTTGACAGAATTTGAAGTCAAAGCTGACGAATACGATGAAAACCGCCACTTCTTCCTTTCTCACTACAATCGCGATGCTTTTGAAGAATCTTTGGTCAACCTCCCTCAGATAAAGGGACTATTCAAGCTCGAAAACATAGAAGTATGGATCACTAATGATCGCAATGAAGTAAATGAGGTAAGAGACATCGTGGCTTTTGCGGATTTGGCAGAACCTTCAAGGCTGGTTAATGAGGACGAGATTCCTACTTATCAGACTCCCCGCTACCGCGAAATTTGTGATGGTCGCCCTTTGCCGGACAACGAAGCGAATGGCTTGTACCAAAAATTACTGGATCGTGGGACGGACATTCGGGAAATTGACCAGGCCGTTTCTATCCTGCAATCCGGAGAGTTTGGATTGGTGCAGTCTCAGGATTTTGAAAAAGTGAGTGCCCGTAAATTGAACCCTTCGGAATTTACTTTCCATCCCAACCTGGGCTTTATTTCTGTCAACATCAACGTCCAGCCCGATCAGGTATTGGGTGTGGCATTTCAATATTCTTACAACGGACAGTCTTTTAAGGTGGGTGAACTTTCTTATAATACCGAAAATGTAGGTACGGATACCCTTAACCCTACACCGAGGGTATTGTTTGTGAAAATGTTGAAGAGTACTACCCAGCGTACGGACATTCCGACCTGGGACCTGATGATGAAAAACGTATACCCTATCGGAGCCTTTCAGGTAAACCGGGAGGATTTCAAGCTGGACATCTTTTATGATGATCCGGGGAAGGGAGAAAAGCGCTTTCTTCCGGAGACCAATTTGGCCGGCAGGCCCCTGTTGCGCGTATTCAACCTGGATATTCTGAATGTGCAGGGAGATCCGCAACCTGACGGGGTATTCGATTATGTAGAAGGGGTAACCATCAATACCAGGAATGGCCGCATCATGTTTCCTGTGTTGGAGCCTTTTGGTTCTGCTCTGGCCAATCAAATTGATGATCAGCGCTTGCGCGAAAAATATGTGTACCAGGAATTATACGACAAGACCATCTTCCAGGCTCGGGAGTTTCCTGAGAAAAACCGCTTTACCATCCGGGGTAGTTACAAATCATCTGTTTCTTCGGAGATCTCACTGGGGGCATTCAATATTCCCCAGGGATCGGTTCGGGTTACTGCCGGGGGCAAAACCCTGGTGGAAGGACAAGACTATGAGGTTGATTATAACATCGGTCGGGTCCGTATTTTGAATGATGTGTATATCAGTTCGGGTATCCCGGTAAATGTATCTTTTGAAGACAATACGCTGTTCGGTTTTCAGTCGAAGACCATGGTTGGTTTGCGTGCTGACTACCGGTTTAACGATAATTTCAACATAGGAGCTACCTACCTGCATTTGTTTGAGCGTCCTTTTACCCAGAAAGTGGTGATCGGAGACGACCCGATCAATAACCGCATTTACGGACTGGACTTAAACCTCAACAAAAAAGCGCCCTGGTTGACAAAAATGGTAGATGCCATACCTTTCATTGATACCAAAGAAGAATCCAGTATTTCCGTTTCTGCGGAAACAGCTATTCTCAAACCCGGTCACTCTCGTGCGATCAATCAGAATAAAGAAGACAAGGGGGGAGTTGTGTACATTGATGACTTTGAGGGAAGCGCCAGTAGTTTCGACCTTCGACAGCCGGCGAATCAGTGGTTTTTGGCTTCTATCCCTCAAAACGATGCTGCGAACAACAACCCTAAATTTCCGGAAAGTAGTCTGGTCAATCGACTGGAAGCAGGTGCCAACCGTGCATCGCTTAACTGGTATCGCCTGGATCCCAGTGCGCGGAACCGATCGACGGATGATGACAATCCCTACACAAGCCTTGTTCCACAGGAGGAAGTATTTCCCAATGTCCAGCTAACACCGGATCAGCTGCCAAATGTGCAGACGTTGGATCTGTTTTACGATCCTACGACCCGTGGCCCTTATAACTTCGAAATACCTGATGGTTATCCCGGGTATTCACGCGGACTTGAATTCGTGGGAGACTCGACGCTGGAATTGAAGGACCCCGGAACCCGCTGGGGGGGGATGATGCGTGCTTTGAATACCAATGATTTTCAGTCAGCCAACATAGAATTCCTGGAATTTTGGATGCTCAGTCCCTTTTTGGATGAATCAGACCCTAAGTTACCGACTGAGGATCGCGCAGGGAAAGAAGGAAAACTGTACATAAATCTGGGCAATATTTCTGAAGATATATTGCGCGACTCGCGTAAATTCTTTGAAAATGGATTGCCAAGTTCGTCCAACCCGGAAAGGAGAGTAGATACGACCGCATGGTCGGTAGTGCCTATAGCCCAACAGATTACACGAGCATTTGATAATGGTGAAAACACACGTAATGATCAGGACGTAGGACTTGACGGTCTCAACAATGAAGGAGAGCGACTTAAGTTTCAGTCCTATATCGATGCCATAGCCAATTTTAATATTGCGGCTGCGGCCAAAATTGCCCAAGACCCTTCCAATGATGACTTCAAATATTTCAACGATGAGTCTTTTGCGCCGGATGACGGGGTACGGGAGCGCTATCGCTTCTTCAACAACCCGGAGGGCAACTCGCGATCCAATCAGGGCAATTCTATTCGTCAGACGGGGACCAACATTCCCGATGCAGAGGATTTGAACCGCGATAATACATTGAATGAAACAGAATCTTACTTCGAATACGAAATTCCCATCCGCTTCGATCCTATAGATCCCAGAGCCATCGATGTAGCAAACACTCCTTTTGTAACGGATGTGCAGGAAAGTGAAAATGGCGAGCGTATTTGGTACAGGTTCCGAATTCCCCTCAATGGTCCCGATAAAAAAAGCATTGGAGGAATCAGGGATTTCCGCTCGATCCGGTTTATGCGCATGTACATGAAGGAATTCGAAAGACCTGTTACCTTAAGGTTTGCTCGCCTGGAACTGGTGCGAAACCAGTGGAGAACGTACACGCAGGATTTGTCCAGCATAGGCATAGGTTTCGATGAGTGTGAAGTGCCGCCTGTATTCAATGTTGACGCTGTGAATATTGAGGAAAATAGCAGCCGGCGTCCCTTCAACTACGTATTACCGGAAGGAATCCAACGTGAGCAACGTTTGGGTGTTTTCAATGCTTTGCAAAACGAGCAATCTTTGTCTGCACGGGTGCAAAACCTGTGCGATGGCAAAGACCAGGCGGTATTCAAAAATATAGATCTGGATTTCAGAGTGTATGAAAGGCTCAAAATGTTTGTACACTCGGAATCTCTGGATGGTATCGAGGTGCCGGATGGAGCCCTTACCCTCTTCGTTCGTATCGGTAGTGATTTTCAGAACAATTACTATGAATACGAGGTACCTTTAGTAATGTCAGACCCCAAAGCGGTGGCTGATAACAGTCCCAATTCTTCTGAGTACAAACAGGAAGTGTGGAAACTGGAAAATGAGATTGATGTAGGATTAAAAGATTGGGTAGCATTGAAATTGCAACGAAATACCGAGGGGTATAGTCCCACAGACGAGTATGTCCAGCAAATTGATATGGGACCTGATCGCCTGCCCAGGTACCAAAAGGTAAAGGGTAATCCGAACCTGGGCAATGTAAAAATTGCCATGATAGGGATTCGGAATCCCTACAATGCAGACGGGGCATCCTACAGTACGGAGATATGGGTGAATGAGTTTCGACTGACCGGGCTGGATGAACGTGGAGGGATGGCAGGGATAGCCCGTATGGATATGCAACTGGCAGATTTTGGCAACCTGACGCTGGCAGGAAATTTCAGCACCATTGGTTTTGGGGCATTGAATCAAAAAGTACAGGAGCGCAACCGTGAAAATATTGTCGGGTATGACCTTGCGGCAAATCTGGAACTGGGTAAGTTTTTCCCTGAATCCTGGGGTGTCAGATTGCCATTTTATGGACAACTTTCCAATACTACAGAGACGCCTGAATACGATCCTTATGACGAAGACGTCTTGCTGAAAGACAAATTAAACACTGCTCCGGATAAAGCGGTCAGGGATTCTATCCAAAACCAGTCGCGCAGTGTGGTGGAGATACGCAGCATCAATTTCAACAATGTGCGCAAAGAGCGGATGGACAATCAGAAGAAGCCCAAGCTCTGGGACGTGGAAAATCTGAGTGCGAGTTACTCTTATACTCAGACAGACAGGAGCGATCCCATTATTGAATTTGATAGGGAGAAGGTTTACACAGGCGGAGTAGAGTACAATTTCAGTCGTCAGGTGAAATATGTGGAGCCATTCAAAGGACTAGGCAGTCCGTTGCTTAAACTTATTTCTCAGTTTAATTTCAATCCCCTTCCAAACAGCGTCGGTGTCAGTACGGTGCTTGATCGCCGAATGGCTCTGACGCGTTATCGCTTTACCGGGTTGGAGGACAAATACAATACTTTTTTCAACAAGCGCTTCACCTGGGATAGAGACTACAATCTGGTATGGGACCTTACACGTTCCCTGAAGTTTAGTTTCAGTGCTTTCAATCAAGCCGTCATAGATGAACCCAATGAAACGGAACTGCTGGAAGATCCCTTAATCACCTTGTCTGATATCGAAGCGATCCGAAAAGACAGCATCTGGAACAACATCAGGAGTTTCGGCCGTAATAAAAACTACCGCCATAATATGAGTCTGAGTTATACCCTTCCGGTGCGATATCTGCCACTGATGGATTGGGTAAACATCCGCACACAGTACCAAAGCGATTACAGTTGGAGTGCGGCAGCACTGAATACAGACAGTTTGGGCAATGTGATACAAAACAGCCAGAATCGTCAGGTAAATGCCGAGTTCAATTTTGTCAATCTGTATAATAAGAGCGCTTATTTGCGCAAAATCAATGGGGGAGGCAGTCAACGTCCGGGACAAAGGGGAGGAAATCCCCGGTCAAGATTACCGTCAAGTACAGCAGGGCAGGCCGGTAACGAGAGGGAAGAAGAGCAGCGTGATAGGGGAGGCGAACCCAGTACGATGGAGAAGGTTCTGATCAGGCCATTGTTATTGCTCCGAGATGCCCGTATGACTTATACGGAAAGGTTCAGGACTGTTATACCCGGTTTTATGCCACAATCCAGCATGCTTGGTATGAGCAGTGGCTTCGAAGCTCCCGGTTGGGGCTTTATAGCCGGTTTGCAACCCAATATCAGAGGAGTAGAAGCGCAAGACTATGGGAATCCTGATAAAGATTGGCTCTATAAAAACAGATCCTGGATTTCCAACAGTGTTTTTCTCAATCAGGAAGTTATTCAGGAATATAGCCAGTCTTTTGATGCACGGGTTAACCTGGAACCTATTCCGGATTTTCGAATCGAGATTTCAGCTTCCAGGAATTATACCGAAAATCACTCACAATACTTCAAGGATACTACCAAAAACAACATCATTGACTTTGTACATGCAATACCCAAGGATGTAGGTTCTATGACGGTTTCTTACTTTTCGCTCAACACTTTATTTCAGGATAGTAGAGAAGAAATTATCAGTTTGTTTAAGCAATTTGAGCAAAACAGGGTGGTGATTTCCCGAAGACTTGGGACTGGAACGCATACAGATGAGGTTTTGGGCGAAGAAGGATATGCTTTTGGTTATGGCCGAACCCAACAGGAGGTCTTGATCCCTGCCTTTTTGGCAGCTTACACCAAAACCGATGCCAGAAGCATAGATCTGGATATATTTAAGATCATGCCCAGGGTAAACTGGACAGTCAATTACGACGGACTTTCCAAGGTTCCCTTGTTTCAGGAACTATTTGAAAGCTTCCAGGTTACGCATGGATACCAATCTACTCTTACTGTTAATTCTTACAATACCGGATTGGATTATTTGCGTACGGGAGGGGCAGTAAATGAACTCAATGGGAACTTTTACGCCAGGCTGGAAATACCCCAGATTGCTATTCAGGAAGCCTTCAGTCCTCTATTGGCGGTGAGTGCTCGTTTGAAAAATGGCATGTCGCTTAATGTAGACTACAAAAAGGCGCGTACTTTATCTATGAGTTTTGTGAGCAACCAGTTGAGTGAAACTCAGACAAAAGAAATAGTAATTGGGTTTGGGTACCTGGTAAACAATGTCAACATAGGAATATTCGGAGGCAGTAGCCGTGGAAGCAATGCTCCCCGTCCGGGTAGTTCTGCTCCCCGAGTAGGAGGAAGTCAGCTCAGAGGCAAGGATCTGGATATTAATTTTGATTTTTCTCTCAGAGATGATGTGACGTTCAACCATTTGCTCGATCAAAACATCATTGAACCTACCAGGGGTAATTATGCACTGACAATTGCACCTTCTGCAGAATATCAGATCAATGAAAGATTGGCGCTTCGCCTGTTTTTCAACTACCGCAGAAATGTACCTAAAACATCAGCCGGTTTCCCTCGAACGGATACAGCCGGTGGGTTGATTGTAAGATTTAAATTGAACTAAGCAGAGAAGCAACCTTGGTACAGGGGGGCGGGTTCAATGATTGTATTGAACCCGCTTTTTATTTTATTCTCTCCTCTCAAAAGGGCTGTTTTGATCAAAGTTGGACATGTATGGACAAGTAGTTGCTCCTCAGTATTTAAGGAGTTAAATTGAGTGAAAAAACATGCCTGCTCCTCATGATTCTCTTATCAAGAAAATGCTTCAGGATCCCACTTTTAGCCGTGAGTTTTTGATTACTTTTTTGCCGAAATACATTGGAGAGAAGCTATTATGGGATACCCTTCGCCCCTCCGAAGCAACCTTTATTGATGAGGATTTGCGGAGTCATTTTGCGGACGCGGTATTCGAAATAGATGCTCTAAGTAAGTTGGGAAAAGGTGATTTGCAGATAAGTATTTTGATTGAACACAAAAGCAATCAGGATCGGTATGTAGTACTACAATTGATGCGCTATCTGTACAACGCTTACAATTCTCAGGTTGAGCAGTCAAGATACCGATTGATGCCGGTGATCCCCATTGTCATATATCATGGAACAGAGCAATGGGAGGCGAAGCCTTTGGCTGAATTATTCGACAAAGTTTATGAGGAATTTACACATCTGGTTCCTCTGATACCGTTCTTTTTTCAAAATATCAGTAGCTTGTCAGACGAGCAGATATTTTCTCTCGGCTATACATTTTTACGGGCCATCGTGCTGACGCAAAAAAACAGTCACAACCCTCAACGACTTTTTGAACAGCTGAACCTGATATTCAGTACTTTGAATGAGGGAGCGGGGAGGAACTATTTCTCCCATTTGTTCGTTTATGTAATAGAGGTTTTGACAACTGAATATGCTGTTAATGAAGTGTTTAACCAAATCAACCCACCTATGTCAGCAGAAATCAAATCGCTTTATGATAAAATCATCTTTGAAGCTCAGCATGAGGGAATGGAAAAAGGGATGGAAAGAGGAATGGAAAAAGGGGTAAGAGAAGAAAAAGAGCGAACTGTTTTGCGAATGGCTTCCCAGGATTTTTCGATTGATCAGATCGCTTTTTCGGTGGAGTTACCATTGGAAGAAGTTGAATCTATTATCCGGACAAATCAATCGTCGTAGTTGCCGGCTCGCAGCCCGCTGGAGTTAAATGTCTGTTAAAAGCAAATACTTCCCCAAGGCTTTCTCTAACTTTATTGTTTGCTCTTAGTCAGCAATAGAGTATCTTATTTTTCCGGTATGAATCAAAGAGTAATTTGGTTAGTTGTAGGTTTGATGAGTGTGGCGATCATAGGGGTGGTCGTTTCGCAGGTAGGTGTAGTGGTCTCTTCTGTAAATGCGATGGAGGAAAAGTTCGAGGAAAATGTTTATGAAGCCTTGAATGACATCGTTCGCCAGCTTGAGATAGAAGAAAACCGAAAAGCTTTTGAAACCTCTGCCAATGGTTTCATGACCTATTACCAGCAACAGGGAGTCATTGAAACAGAAGGAGACCGGGCTACCTTTTCAGTAGAGTATCAATTCCACCAGCAATTTGGATCCGACGCCTCCGGGGACGATGAATCTTTATTGGATCAGTTAATGACAGAAGTCTCCGGCAGCTGGTGTGAGTGCCCTGATTGTCTCAAAGAGAGGGATCAGTTGTACCGCAATAATTACCAAAGACTGAGTGCGTGGTTTCAACAAGACCAGCAACCTCTCGAAGAAAGACTGGATCCTTCCAGATTGCAGCTAATGTTGTACAATAGCTTGAAAGACAAAGGAATAGAAACTAATTTTAATTTTGGTGTCTTCTCGGAGGAGAAAAATAGCATGGTTATCGTTAATGACCATTATGTAGTTGAAGACAACATGCAGAAAAACAGACTCATAGGTGGAAAGGCAAACGAGAAGTCCCGCTTTTTTGAGATCAGCTTGTTTCCGCGAAATTTTCCCCCTCCGGGATTGCTTATTTTGCACTTCCCTGATCAAAAACGTTACCTCTGGAGATCCCTTCGCCTCAATCTACTGGGCACCCTTCTTTTTGCCGGCATCATTTTGTTTTGCTTTGCTTACACCATAAATATAATCTTCAGACAGAAGAAGCTTTCTGAGATGAAGACCGACTTCATCAACAATATGACTCACGAGTTCAAAACTCCCATAGCGACCATTTCACTTGCTGCAGATTCGATCAATAGTCCTATGGTTCGGACAGATATAGCCAAGGTTCAACGCTTTGCAAACATCATCAAACAGGAAAATAGCAGGATGAACAACCAGGTCGAAAAGGTTTTACAAATGGCCCGGATAGATCGACAAAATTTTTCAC
>JALQTV010000320.1 GCA_023268675.1 Saprospiraceae bacterium
AAATAAGAATAATTTTTGTACAAATATGCCAAGTCAAATTACTTGTATTGCCAAATAAAAACCAAATACCACTAAACACCTTAAGCAACCAAAGTATGTGAACCTGTAAACAACCCCAAAAAATGAAAACCTTACCTCAAGCGCTCTTAAAAAAAACTGCCACCTTTTCGGTGTTGCTGCTGTACAGTTTATCGCTTTATGCCCAGCCTGGCACTCCAAGCCCCCTGTTAAAAAGCACAGCTTACTCTATTGAAAAGTTACTTCCCGGGCAATTAATCCGACAGATTTTCCAGGATACCCGTGGAGTGTTTTGGGTACTTAGCTCTGAAGGGCTGTACAATTATGATGGCAATACCATATATCCGGTTCATTCAAAAGACGACAACTTCCTTCCTTTGCGGCTAAGCGTCGAAGACCAGAACAATCTCATTTGGATAGAATACAGTTCGGATGGTGCGCAACATAACTGGAAAGCCTTCAATATATTTACCAGGCAAGAAGTAGCAGCAAAAGAGATTTGGGGAGATGTGCTGGATATTATAGTAGATATTTCTGTTAATGCCGAGCGACAACTATTTGCCTCCACGGCTTCGGGACAATTGTGGGCAATGGTAAACAATGTACCCAGAATACTGGCAGATAATTTACCCGGAGCTTACAAATTCTGCGGAGCTCCTCATAGCCAATTGATATGGTTGGCTCCGGAAACTACAAGTGGGTCTGCAGGACAGCACGTAATAGGTCTCGATATCGCAAGCAAACAATACAAAAAGGTAGAAATACCCGTACCTTTTTCTTGTCAGGTCGCAAACAAAGACCTCTTGCTGCTTACAGATACAGAATGGGGTATTTTAAACTCCTGGGGCAGCATCAAATGGTCCTCTTTGGAAACCTTGATTCCTGACTTTCAAAAAAGCAAGGATATTCGAAACAAAGATTTTGAGTTCTCCATTTACCTGCCAGAAAAAGATGAATGGTGGATATCCTATAAGAATACTTTGTACGTCAGTCCCGTTTTCGACACGTCAAAAAAAACAGTAAAATACGACCAAATACTTTTTGCAGGCAGCCAACTTTTTAAAGGAAACAAAGGAAGCGTTCTCCTAAGCGAAGCTACCCACTTCAAGCAACTACTTACCTATGAAGCCCAGTTCCATAAAATAGCCTGGCAGAACCCTTATGAAAACACCCAAAATGCCATGGAAACTGTTTTTGCCGTTACAGACCCCGGACAAGGACAGGTATATTTTGGAACAGATACCGGAATCAACAGTTGGAATCCCACAGCGCAAAAAACACAAAAACTTCTGGAATCCTCCGCAGTCAAAGCCATGCAATGGGATCAATCCAAACAATTGATCTGGGCACTTACCAATGAAGCATTAATCGCTTGGAATATTCGCTCCGGTACACCAAAGTATTTTCCTTTACCTGAAAATATAGTTGGGAAAAGTTCTTTTCTCTTCCTTTCCCAAGACAAGCTTTACCTGGGTGGCAAAGAAGGCATTCGCGTGTTCCATACAGGCAATAATGAGTTCTCTCCATTCACCCGGTATAATGGCTACAAAGAATTGGCTACCGCTGATATTTATAGTTTTTTCAAGGAAAGCGATGAAGAATATTGGGTGCTAAGTAGTACAGGCATTTACGCGCTTCACCCGGAAAAAGGGGTCCTCTGGCAACAACATGCCATCGCTGACAAACAGATCAATCGGGCGTTTTCCGCAGTAAGGCATGTTTTGCGGGATTCTGATGGGGTTTACTGGATGGCAACCTATGAGGGCTTGTTGTATTGGGACAAAAAACAAGGCATATACAAACTCATCACCCAAAGTGACAACTTGCCTACCAATAAATTACAATCAGTGTATAAAGGAGATGAAGACGAACTTTGGTTGGGAAGTGACTGGGGCTTGATTGCTCTCAATAAAAACACCCTGCAAAGCAGGTTCTACACCTCAGAAGACGGCATTTCGGATAATATATTTGTTGCCGGTGCCCACACCCAAAGCACTGATGGCACCCTGTATTTAGGCTCCCGAAATGGCCTGACAGCATTCAAGCCCAATGCCATTCTTTCAAATACTCCGCAACCTGAAGCATTAACCCTAAGCCTGATGTCTGCCTTGATCTATTCAGCAGAAACAGGCAGCCGTGACGATCTGTCCCATTTTTATGAAAATGGAGCCATTGCTTTGCAACCGGAAGATGTTGCCATGGAAATACATTTCGCAGTCCCACTCAGACCGGATATCAAACAGGTAAAACTTAGCTACCTCACCACAGGAACTGATGAAGAAGAGTGGATACCCTTCCCCGGGTATTCGCTGAAATTGGCAACAAAATCAAGGCAAGATACCATACTTAAGATTAAGGCTACCACGCAAGGGATAAGTACTCAGGAATCCATTATCAGCATCCCGATCCGCTACAATGAGGTCAATTATTTTGAACCCTGGTTGTATGCCCTTCCGGTATTATTGTTTTTGCTAACATTACTTTGGTACCTCAATCTTCTGCCTGTTCCTTTAAAACCGAGCCCCCCTATACATTCAGTATCTGAAAATTCACCAAATACTGAATGGACAGTCCCTGATCAAGCGGAACTGCCCGAAGCCAAAGTCAACCTATTTACAGGAATAGCTCACGAATTGCGTACTCCGCTATCCCTCATTCTGGGTCCGGTAAAGTATTTGTCACAAAACAGTCGCCTGGACAAGCAGGGAAAAGCCATGCTTGATACGATCAGCCAAAATGCCGGATTTTTACTAAACCAAGTCGATGAACTCCTACTTCTAAACGCATTAGACCAAAACAGGTTTCGCGAACAGTTGGAGCTATTTCACCCCGAAGAATGGTTCGAAGCCAGGTTGAAGGGCTTTGACCTGCTGGCAGATAAAAAGCGGATATATTTTAACCGACAATACGATTGGAAGGGTAGAAAACAGTTGTACCACCACAAACAATGGATAGGAATCATTGCCAACAACCTTGTGGCCAATGCAATCAAGTTTACCCCCAATGGCGGCACCATTTCGTTGGAAGCCTCTGTCAATGACTCAGAACTGCAAATAATTTGTACAGACAATGGTCAGGGGATTCACCCGGAGGATCAACCACATATTTTCAAGCGCTATTTTCAAAGCCAGCGCGAAGGGGCTCCGTTGGAAGGAGGCTCGGGGATTGGATTGGCTTTGATCAAAGAACTGACCCGACATATGGGGGGAATGGTAAGCATGCAGTCCGAGTGGGGCAAAGGAGCTACTTTCAAAGTACGGCTCCCACTCCCTCAAGAACCCG
>JALQTV010000321.1 GCA_023268675.1 Saprospiraceae bacterium
CATCGTTCCAGGATGGTCGCCTTTCGGATGAAGTTACCCAAAGGAGTTTCCAGTGTGATGCGGTATTGTCCGGGAGCATGTTTTGCAGTATCCCAGGTGTAGCGATGCAATCCCGATTCTGCTGCCAGGGTGGTTTGGAAAACTTCCTTCTCGTCCATGTCTGTGATGAGGAGGCGGATGGGCGTTTCGGCTGTTTCTTTTATCCAATAATAAAGGTTGATTCCGTTTGCTTCGTTGGGAGTCTTGAAGTAGGTGTTGCCGAATGGACCAAAATTGCCCCAGTAGGCTTGCTGGGAAAAATTGAGTTGCGGCCGAGGTTCGGGTTGGAACAGGTGGATGTCTTGATCAAACAGACTGTCGCTGAACTCCTGCAATGGGTATAGATCGGCAACATACACACCGCGGCCGTAGGTTCCCACTATGAGGTCCCTTGTTGCCTGTTGCATGGCAATGTCTTTGACCGGTACCGGAGGGATGTTTTGAGGGAAGGTTTGCCAGTGTTGTCCGGCATCCAGGCTCAGCAACAATCCCTGGTCGGTTCCTGCGTAAAAAATATCCGGATGATGGGGGTCTTCGAGAAAGGCTGAAAGCGCTTGGTTGGGGAGATTGGAGGAGATATCCTTCCAGGTTTGTCCTCCATCGTTGGTTTGGAATATCCAGGGACGGAAATCGTCGTTTCTGAATCCGGATTTGAGTACCCACGCCCGGTTTGGGTGGTGTCGGGAGGCAATTACCCGGCTTACATAGCGTTCGTCGGGAGCTCCTGCCCGGATCAGCATGGCTGAGCGATCTTCCCAGGATTTGCCATGATCGGGGCTGTACCAGACTTTGCCGTCATCGGTACCTGCCCACAGTACTCCTGCCTTCAGAGGAGACTCTGCTATGGAAGAAATCGTACAATACATCACGTGACCCTCTCCGGCAATCTTTTGTGCATCGTTACGGGTGAGGTCGGGACTGATGATTTCCCAGTGGTCGCCCCGATCCAGCGAACGGAGCAGGTATTGTCCTCCTGTGTAGAGGATACCTCCATTGTGGGGGGATACATGTATGGGGGTATTCCAGGTATAGCGGATTGGGTTTTCGGGGTCAGAAGCAGGTTGTATGTTTTTCCTCTCGCCCTTGAGTTGATCTACCCGTTGGTGGTTGCCAAATTGGGTGGTGGTATAAACCCATCGGTTGTCCTGAGGATCCGGTTGCAGGTACATGCCATCCCACATGCCGATCATGGTCCAATCTTCATCACCTATGGAACCTCGCCAACCATTGGAGGGGACTTTCCAGCCTTCGTGGTCTTGCAGCCCCACGTAAATGTTGTAAGGAGTCTGCTGATCCACTGCAACATTGTACACTTCACCAAGTGGCAGTTGGCACAGCCCCTGTACTGTTTTTCCTCCGTCCCAGCTAATATAGACTCCTCCATCGGAGCCGATGATCATGTGCCTGGAGTCATTGGGGTCTATCCAGAAACAGCGGACATCGCCAAACATTTCTTCAAAAAGGGCGGTGGCAGGCCAGCGCAAGTCGCGCCAGCTTTTTCCCCCATCTACGGAAGATTGGAGTGTTTCGCTGTTGATAAACAGTCTCTCCGCATCGTTGGGATCTACCAGGATCTGGTTGAAAGAATAAGCGGCTTTGCTTCCCAGATTCACAGAATCGGGGTTCATCTTTTTCCATGACTTTCCGGCGTCAGTTGTCTTGTAAACTTCTCCTCCAAAGACTTCCTTGCTATTGGGAGCAATCGGGTTCAGGTTTTCTATGACTGCGTACAGGATATCGGGTTTTTGGGGAAACAGGCTGAGGCCTATTCTTCCAATTTTTCCTTTAGGAAGTCCACCTTCCAATTGTTCCCATGATTTGCCGCCGTTGACACTCTTGTAAATCCTGCTTTGTGGACCACCGGCTTCCAGGTGCCAGGGGTAGCGGTATTTTTCGTAAGTAGCAGCGTAGATGATTTCCGGGTTTTGGGAATCTAAAACCAGGTCAATGACTCCGGTGTTGTCATCAATAAACAATACTTTTTCCCATGATTTGCCGCCATTGGTTGTTTTGAACACCCCTCGATCGGGGTTGCTGCTAAACAAATTTCCCATAGCCGCCACATAAACGGTTTGTTCTTCCTTGGGGTGAATGAGGATGCGGGCAATGTGACCGGTTTTTTCCAATCCCATTGGCTCAAAGTGTCGGCCCCCATCCGTGGAGCGGTAAATGCCATTGCCGGCATGACTGGATCTGGCATTGGCTGCTTCCCCTGTTCCTACCCAGATTGTCTCAGGATTTGTTGGAGCTATTTCTATTGCTCCGATGGAGGTGGTCCCGTAATGTTCGAATATGGGATGGAAAGAGACGCCATTGTTTTCTGTTTTCCATACCCCACCATGTCGGGCAGCGACATAAAAAGTATAGCGATTGGCAGGGTCGGGGTTGACCGGTACCGCGATGTCGCTTATCCATGCGCTTATCCTGCCTGCACTGAAATTTCTCCAGGAAAAGTCCCGGAGTTTATCAGAGGATTGGGATAGAAGAGGGGAGAAACCGTACAAAAGAACAAACAGCTGAAGCAGGTATTTCATGGAGAGAGGTTTTAGGTATTGCAATAGGAGCTTTAAAATAGGATATATTTTGCTACCTTATCGGTTAAAAGGAAGATAAGAGGAGGCAGATGATTTATTCTTTCACAAAATGACCAACTTTAACCAAAAATGAGGGGCAATTTTAAAAAACTCCCGGTACTTGCCGGACTGTCGATGGTCCTAACGATGGCTTACGGTTTCCTGGTTTTTGAGTCGGATCCGGTAAGGATATATTTGATTGGAGATTCTACGGTAGCCAATTATGCGGATAATTATGAAGCGGGAAAAGATTATTACCAGACGCGTTATCCCGTGACCGGTTGGGGACAGGTTTTTCAGGAGTTTTTTCCCTCGGGGAAATTGGAAGCCTTTGGTCATCTTTTCACAGCAGATAGTGTGATAGTAGATGACAGAGCCAGAGGGGGGCGAAGTACTCGCACTTTCTTTGAAGAAGGAAGATGGAGGGCTGTATATGAAAGTTTGTCTCCAGGTGACCTGGTAATGATGCAATTTGGGCACAATGATGCAGCAGTAGATAAGACGGGGCGATATGTCAATGTTGAAGGATACAAAGAATACCTGCGTTTATTTGTGGAGCAGACACGTGAAAAGGGTGGAATACCTGTGATATTAACCCCGGTATGCCGCAATTACCCCTGGAAAGACGGACAATTGCAAAATGTCCACGGGGATTATCCCGCTGCGGCTATTGAACTGGCAGCGCAG
>JALQTV010000322.1 GCA_023268675.1 Saprospiraceae bacterium
AAATATTTTTTTCCGATTGGACAGCCAATCGGATCAAGGAATACAGTAGAAAATTAATCCCGACAATAAAGGGGAACATCGCCCAGTGGGCAGCTGCCAGGCTTTTACCGAACAAACTCCAGACTGCCGCCAGATAGATCCCCATCAGAGGGGGATGACCGCTATCCAATTCGTTCGGTAAAAGCAAGCTATTGAAACCATTTTCGTAAAACCACAAAGCCTGTTTGGCCGACAACTGCACAGTATCCCAGAAAAAAACGTGGCCTTGGCTTAACCAGCAGACCAGCAGTGCCTGCAAAACCAGTCCTGCCTTATCCCTGAGCATATTTGGTCATCAAGCTCGCTTTGATAAAAGAAACAAACAGAGGGTGCGGGTTTTCTACCGTGCTTTTCAACTCCGGATGAAACTGAACCCCTACAAACCAGGGGTGGTCTGCAATTTCTATGATCTCGACCAAACCGGATTCGGGATTGATACCTGTAGCCAATAGCCCTGCCGCTTCCATTTGTTCTTTGTAAACGTTGTTGAATTCGTAACGGTGGCGGTGGCGCTCAGAGATGGTCAGTGCACCATAAGCCTCACTTGCTTTGGAATTTGGCTTGAGATCACACTGGTAAGCCCCCAATCTCATGGTTCCACCCTTTCGGGTAATTTTTTTCTGATCCGGCATCATGTCAATGACCGGATGAGGCGTTTCGGCATTCACTTCCGTAGAGGAAGCTTCAGGAAGTTCCAGAACATTATTGGCATACTCCACCACAGCACATTGCATGCCCAGGCAAATGCCAAAGAAGGGCTTTTTATTTTCTCTGCAGTATTGAATGGCTTTGATTTTCCCCTTTATTCCCCGCTCGCCAAATCCGGGAGCCACCAGAATGCCATCCAGGTCTTGCAGAAAACCTGCCAGTTTTTCCGGAGTCGTATCCAATTTCTCTGAATGGATAGGCACTACAGCGACTTTGCATTCATTCATTGCACCGGCATGGACGAATGACTCATAAATAGATTTGTAGGCATCGGGTAATTCATTGTACTTACCCACCAGGCCAATTTTTACTTCATAGGTAGGATTTTTTAATTTCCCGAGGAAAGTTTTCCAGCGGCTCAGATCCGGTTCGCGCCGATCAGGAAGTCGCAACTTGGTCATGACTGTCGAATCCAGTTTCTCCCGGAACATCAGGAGAGGAACATCATAGATGCTTTCTGCATCCATGGCCTCGATAACAGAGCCCACATCTACATTGCAAAAGAGTGCCAGTTTGCGCCTGATTTCCATAGAAATGGGATATTCCGTGCGGCAAACCAGTATATCGGGTTGTATCCCTGTATTGAGCAACTCCTTGACAGAGTGTTGGGTAGGTTTTGTTTTCAGTTCCTTCGCTGCCCGCAGATAAGGAATCAGAGTCAGGTGAATGACCAGGCAATTGTCCACTCCCAACTCCCATCGAAGCTGACGCAAAGATTCCAGATAAGGCAGTGACTCTATGTCTCCCACCGTACCCCCCAGCTCTGTAATGACGATATCGTAATCTGTAGAATTGCCCAATAAAAGAACGCGGCGTTTGATTTCGTCGGTAATGTGGGGAATGACCTGTACTGTTTTGCCCAGAAAATCCCCTGAGCGCTCCTTGTTGATAACGGTTTGATAAATGCGACCAGTGGTAACATTATTGGCCTGGGAAGTTGGCAGATTCAGGAAACGTTCGTAATGACCAAGGTCCAGATCCGTCTCGGCTCCGTCGTCTGTAACGTAGCATTCTCCGTGCTCGTAAGGATTTAACGTACCCGGATCCACATTGATATAGGGATCGAATTTTTGAATGGTTACTTCAAATCCTCTGACTTGAAGTAGTTTGGCCAATGAAGCTGCGATGATACCCTTACCAAGAGAAGAAGTAACGCCACCCGTAACGAAAATGTATTTGGTCATTTGATAATATGGTTTGTGCTTTTCTAAAGCTATGTTACGGGATACAAAGTTAAGAAGGAATTGCCGGATAGCCACAAATATTATCGCTGCCGTCATGCTTTTGTGCTCAATTTCCAAACAAGTAACTGATAATTAGGCAGAAAAGAAATTTACGCAAATGGTGCTTTTCCGAACTATTTGAGTTACCTTTATGTTAACTCAATGTTAACTTATCATTACTTGTATGTAAAAACACGGGATATGAGAAACGAGAAAAGCGCAGCATATACAAGATTTTTTTCCACAACCACTCACCAAAGCATTTTTGGCATCGTCCTGCTTGTCTCGTTTTGTTTTTCCCTATCGGGGCAAAGCCTGCCCAACCTTTTGCTTTACAAGAAACCCCTCAATACAACCCACACGATTTTTGGTGGCACTCACCGGATTAATTTGGAATACCACAGAGGTCTTGTTTTGTTACCCGGTCAGGTCAATGGCAAGAGCGGTTATTTCATACTCGATACAGGTGCCCCCTTTCTGCTCGTGAACGAGACGGTTGAGCAGGGGCTTTCGGGAGAAGTAGCGCAGGGACTTCAGGGCGACGTACACCTCGGCACAAGTACCTTTGACAACATAGACTGGGGTATGGGTACGCTCAAAAATATCGAGGCCAATCACACAGATTTGTCACACCTTCAGCGCTATCTCGACAAGCCTTTTCTGGGGATCGTAGGCTATGAAGCCTTTACCGGAAAGCAATTGTACATAGATTACAAGCAAAAAGAACTGTACATCAACAAAGGCAGCCAACCGGTATTGCACCTCAAAGGAGCGCCTGCCTTCGAATGGCGTTTTACTCAAATCGGACATGTAATCATTGTCCAGGTAAATGTAGCGGGAAAAAACTGTCATTTCATACTGGATACAGGGTCGGTCAACAGCATGATAGATCAATCCAACCTGGAAGAAGATAATTTTACCGCTACAAACGGAGCAGTATTGCTGGAAAGTGTTGATGACAGAACCCTACACACAGGCTCTGTCAGCCCAAGGTATTTTTCGATACAGGGACACACTCCCGAAGCCCTTCCCCTCCTGACCGTGGACCTGTCTAATGTCAGTAAAACGCTGGATTTTCCTGTTTCCGGTATCATTGGCAACGATCTGCTGGGCAGGTACACCATTGCCATAGATTACAAAGAGCAGAAAATCAGAGGTTGGAAAAACAGCAATTCTAGTCATTAATTCTGACCTGAATGCCTCCTCCGGGATTTCCAAAGCCTTTCAGCGAGTACTGAACAGAGAACAGCACATAACGTCCCAGACTATTGACCTGTTCATCCAAAATGTAGTTGAGG